>CALWAB010000081.1 GCA_944372745.1 uncultured Clostridia bacterium
ATTATAAGTATAATTATGGACAAAGCAATAAGATTTATTGATAGAAATATGTAAAAACTATGTATAAATTTTTTATGGCAAATGTTGAAAACATTTGTCATTTTTTGTATATTTTAGACAGTTTATTGTGCAAATTAGGTATTGGTGAATTTTAAAAAAACAATATTAAATTTTTTTCTTGACAAAGAATTTTTTATGTGATAAACTACCTATCACAGGTGAAATATGAACAAGAAAGAAATTGCAAGAGCGAAATGGTGCGAAAGAGAAATGAAAAAAGAATTAGCAGATACACAATTACAAGAAGTATTAAATACTGAAGTGCAATTAGATTTGTCATCAACTGATGATGAAAAAATGCAAAACTTGAGAAAGTTTTTGATAAAACAGATAATTGAAGCGAACAGCCAAAGTGATTTTTTTGAAGATGAAGACAATGTGGAAGACGCCTTAGAAGATTTTATGGATGATGTAAAAGATTATTTTTGGAGACGCTTAAATAAAGAAAACGGGGCAAATGCCTTCAATATGTATGAAATAAGACATATATATGCAGAAGAATTTGATGGCATTTTTGATAGCATTGAAAATCTTATGAGAGATAAGGTGTATGAATATCTAAAGAATGATTGTAAAAAAGAAGCACAAGAATGTAAAGATATTTTAAAGAGAGAAGATGCACTAATGAATCAAAAGAAAAGAGAAGATTCTATTAGAATGTTCTTTGAAGAATTGAATAAATAAAAAACTTAGAGTTTTGTACTCTAAGTTTTTAATAAGTGATAAATTTTTTTAAATATAATATGAAAGCGACAAATTATTTGTCGCTTTTTCTTTAATTATAGAGAACTCAAAAAGTTTTAATGAATTTTCATTAAAATACTTGACTTTAAATTTTATTTATGGTAATATACTATGTATTTTATCTCAAATTTATTTCATATCTAATTTTTTGCGGTTTAAATAATGTGAAAATGCCATTTATTTAGGCCTTATTTTAGACTTATTTGGCTTAAAATTTTACAATTTGTATCTAAATACATTTTGTATGATAGCATATTACAAAAAAAATTGCAAGAGAATTGGGTAAAATTTTTTGATAGGGAGCATTTAAATGATTCAAAATTCAGAAAACGCCAGACAGGCAGTCAAAGTAAAGTATGGTAAACGCGAACGCTTGCAGATATTGCACAGTGATATTCCTTTAGAATTACCATACCTTATTTCTATTCAAAAGGACTCTTTCAATAAGTTTATCAATGATGGTATGTGGAACATTATGAAAGAGTTTTCTCCAATTGTGGATTTCTCAGGGAAGGCAGAACTAAGTTTTCTTTCTGTACGCCTTGACCCACAATTTAAGTACGATAAATACGAATGTATGAGAAGGGGACTTACATACTCATGCCCTATAATGACAACATGTCGTTTAATTAATCGTGAGACGGGTTCTATCATTGAAAAGGAAGTGTACTTAGGTGATATGCCTATGATGACACAAGAAGGCACTTTCATTATTAATGGTGTTGAGCGTGTTATAGTCAGCCAAATTGTGCGTAGCCCTAGCGTGTATTATAAATCAGAAATGGATAAGACTGGTACTCGCTTGTATCAAGGGCAAATGATACCAAACCGTGGTGAATGGATAGAATTTGAAACAACGCCATTAGGTATTATTAAGGCGACTATCAATCGTGCAAGTAAAATGTCTTTAGGCATCTTTTTGAAGGGTATGCTTTGGTCGTATGACGAATCAAAGGCTTTTATGAAAAAGAAAGGTGTAAAAAAAGAAGATGAGAGCAATACCAATGTATTTAATGATTATATCATTAATTTATTTGGTGGCGATGAGCTCATTAAAAAAACACTTGAGAAAGAAGCATTCAAGACACCAGAAGATTGTTTGCTTGAATTGTCTAAGAAGTTGCGTCCAACAGAACTTCCAAGTGTAGACGCTATTAAGACATATATCAATAATGTGTTCTATACAGAACAAAGATATGATTTGGCACGCGTTGGTCGCTATAAGTTCAACAACAAATTGAGCCTTGCCAATAGAATTATAAAACAAGTACTATTTGAAGATGTTAAACTTGAAGATAAAGTGATACCAAAAGGCACTGAAATAGACCGTGATATTGCTTGGGAGATTCAAGATGCAGGCATCAACGAAGTTTGGGTAGATGTAAATGGTCAAGGGCATAAAGTGATTGGGAATAATACGGTTCACCTTGATAAAGTTATCAAATGTAATCCAGAAGAATTAGGTGTATATGAACTTGTTCATTATCCTACACTTATGCAAATAATGTCTGAACATAAGACTAAAGATGAGAGATTGGAAGCAATTAAAGAAAATGTGGACAAATTATGTTCAAAGACTTTGACCATAGATGATTTGATTGCATCAATTAGTTTCTTGCTTGACTTAAATGCTGGCATTGGTGTTACTGACTATATTGACCACCTTGCTAATCGTAGAGTTTGCCCAGTTGGCGAACTTATGGCAGGGGCTTTAAGACAAGGTATGGTAAAACTTGTTAACCTTGCTAAAGAAAGTATGCAAAGTCAAGATTTGACACAAGCAGACCCAACAACAATAGTCAATGCTCGTCCTATCAATAAAGAATTGAGAAATTTTGTAGCAACCAGCCAACTTTCTCAAATTATGGACCAAGTTAATCCTATAGCAGAACTCACTCAAAAGCGTAGACTTTCGGCTGTCGGTACAGGCGGTATTAAGAAAGAGCGTGCAAGTGCTGAAGTTCGTGATATTCACTATACACACTATGGTAGAATATGTCCTATTGAAACTCCAGAAGGGCAATCAGTTGGTCTTATCAACTCTCTTGCTCTTTACGCAAAAATCAATGAATACGGATTTATCTTGTCTCCTTATAGAAAGATAGATAAGACAACGGGAGTCGTCACTGACCATGTAGATTACCTTATGGCAGACGAAGAGGAAAAATATATAATTGCTCAAGCAACAGAGCCTCTTGATGAAGAAGGTAGACTCTTGCACGACCGTGTCGTATGTCGCTTTAAGGAAAGAATTATTGAAGTTGACAGAAAGAGAGTCGATTATGTAGAAGTATCACCTAGACAATTGCTTTCTGCAGCGACTACTACTATTCCTTTCCTTGAAAATACAGAAGCAAAGCGTGCATTGATGGGTTCAAATATGCAACGCCAAGCAGTGCCACTTTTGAGAACAGAAGCACCATTTGTTGGTACAGGAATGGAAGAAAAGATTGCTAGAGATAGCGGAGCAATGATTTTAAGCGAAGTTGATGGAATTGTCACTTATGTGTCAGGTACAGAAATTCGCGTAATGGGTGATGATGGAAAAGAATACCCACACAAATTGATTAAATTTGTAAAGACAAATAAAGACACTTGTCTAAACCAAAAGCCTTGTGTAAATAAAGGTGATAGAGTTAAGAAGGGCGAAGTCCTTGCTGATGGTTATTCCACAAACGGCGGAGAATTGGCACTTGGTAAAAATATGTTGATAGCCTTTATGAACTGGGAGGGTTACAACTATGAGGACTCAATACTTATTTCAGAGCGTTTAGTCAAAGAAGATGTATTTACATCAATATATTTGACAACAAGTGAAACTAAAGCGCGTGCTACAAAATTAGGTGACGAAGAAATTACTCGTGATATTCCAAATATCAGCGAAGAATCACTTAAAAACCTTGACGAAAATGGTATTGTTAGAGTAGGTGCTGAAGTTAAACCGGGTGACATTCTTGTCGGCAAGATAACACCAAAGGGAGAAACGGAACTCACCCCAGAAGAAAGACTTTTGAGAGCAATATTTGGTGAAAAGGCGCGTGAAGTCAAAGACACAAGTTTGACAGTCGACCACGGACAAGGCGGTATAGTGGTAGATGTACAAGTATTGTCTAGAAAGAATAAAGACGAACTAGAGCCGGGCGTAAACCAATTAGTACGCGTTACAGTTGCTCAAAAGCGTAAAATTTCAGTCGGCGATAAAATGTCAGGTCGTCACGGAAATAAGGGCGTTGTATCTAGAGTATTGCCAGTCGAAGATATGCCATTTATGTCCAATGGTCAACCTGTAGATATAGTCTTAAACACCTTGGGTGTACCTTCTCGTATGAACCTAGGACAACTTCTTGAAGTCCACTTAGGTTTGATCGCTAAGACTCTCGGTATACATGTGGCTACACCTGTATTTGATGGTTTTAACGAAAATGACATTGAGAAAATGCTGAAAGAGAACGATTTGCCAGAAGATGGCAAGATGACTCTATACGATGGGCGTACTGGACAACCATTTGATAATAAAGTAACAGTCGGTTATATGTATATGCTAAAACTTGACCATATGGTTGACTCAAAAATGCACGCTAGAAGTATTGGTTCTTATGCACTTGTCACACAACAACCACTTGGTGGTAAGGCTATGTTTGGTGGCCAAAAGTTCGGTGAAATGGAAGTTTGGGCAATAGAAGCGTATGGTGCTGCAAACATTTTGCAAGAAATGTTGACAGTTAAGTCCGATGACATTAGCGGAAGAAATAAAACTTATGAAGCCATTGTCAAAGGCGAACCTATAGCAGAGCCGGGAGTGCCAGAAGCATTCAAGGTTCTTATGAAAGAATTCCAAAGTTTGGCTCTTGATGTGAGAATTTTGAATGAAGAACATAAGGAAATATCTTTGAGTGAACTTAGTGATTATGATGTAGATATTAAGAAAGGCATCAAAGAGCGTGATAAAGAACTCAAAGAAATAGAATTAGCAGATGATATTGATGTAGATAATGATGGAATTGAGAATTCAAGCTCTAATGACGAACCTATAGAAGCGGTAAGTCCTGAGGAAGACGAATTCGATACTGACGATTTATTTGATGATTTTGATAATGATTAGGAGAGAAAAATAAATGTTTGAACTCAATAATTTTGATTCTATACAAATAGGTATAGCGTCTCCAGACAGGATTCGCGAGTGGTCACATGGTGAAGTTACTAACCCAGAAACTATCAATTACCGCACGCAAAAACCTGTAATGGGTGGTTTGTTCTGTGAAAGAATTTTCGGCCCACGCAAAGACTGGGAATGCTATTGTGGTAAATATAAACGCATTCGTTACAAAGGTGTCATCTGTGATAAATGTGGTGTCGAAGTTACTTTGTCTAGAGTGCGCCGTGAGAGAATGGGGCATATTGAACTTGCTACGCCTGTATCTCACATTTGGTTCTTCAAGAGTGTGCCTAGTAGAATAGGTGTGCTACTTGATTTGACACCAAAGGCTCTTGAACAAGTACTATATTATGTCAATTATATAGTGCTTGACCCTAAAGATACTGATTTGCAGTTTAAGCAAATTTTGTCTGACCGCGAATATAGAGATTTGGTAGATAAATTAGGATACAATTCTTTTAGAGTTGGTATGGGTGCTGAAGCAATCAAAGAATTGCTAGATAGACTAGATTTGCCAGCAGAATCTAAAGAGTTGACTGAAACCTTAAAGACTGCTAAAGGGCAGAGAAGAATTAAGGCAATCAAAAAACTAGATATTGTACAAAGTTTCTTGAAAACAGGTGCAAAACCTAGTTGGATGATTCTCGATTGTTTGCCAGTGCTTCCACCTGAATTGCGTCCAATGGTAGTACTTGAAGGTGGTCGTTATGCTACAAGTGATTTGAATGACCTTTATAGAAGAGTTATTAATAGAAATAACAGACTTAAAAAACTTATGGAACTCGGTGCACCTGAAGTTATCATAAGAAACGAAAAGAGTATGCTTCAAGAGGCAGTTGACAGCCTTATTGATAATGGTAAGCGTGGTAAACCAGTTACAGGCGGAGCAAAACAAAGAGAACTCAAGTCTTTGGCTAGTATGCTCAAAGGTAAATATGGACGCTTCCGTCAAAACTTACTTGGTAAGCGTGTTGACTATTCTGGTCGTTCCGTTATCGTCGTTGGTCCAGAACTTAAGATTTATCAATGCGGTTTGCCTAGAGAAATGGCTCTAGAACTATTTAAGCCATTTATAATGAAAAAGCTTGTTGAAATGAACGAAGCACAAAACTTAAAGAGTGCTAGACGCTTGATTGAGCGTGAGAAACCAGTGGTATGGGATGTGCTTGATGATGTCATAAAGGACCACCCAGTACTTTTGAACCGTGCTCCTACATTGCATAGACTTGGTATTCAAGCATTTGAACCGGTGCTAGTCGATGGTAGAGCAATGAAGTTGCATCCACTTGTTTGTATTGGATTTAACGCGGACTTCGATGGTGACCAAATGGCTGTCCATGTGCCTTTGTCACTTGAAGCTCGTACAGAAGCACGCTTGTTGATGCTTTCATCGAACAACATTCTTAAGCCTTCAGATGGTTCTCCTGTTATGTCCCCAGAACAAGACATTGTGCTTGGTGTATATTGGATTACTATCAATAAGAAGGGTGCCAAGGGCGAAGGTATGATGTTTAGTACAGAAGAAGAAGCATTGATGGCTTATGCACTAAATGTCATTGAATTGCAGGCTAGTATTTATGTAATGCGAACTGCAGAATTTGAAGGTGATATAGTCCGCGGTAGAGTGGAAACTACGGTCGGTAGAATTATATTCAATAGATGTATTCCACAGTGCTTAGGACTTGTAGATAGAACAAAACGCGAAAATGTCCTTCAATATGAAGTTAACCAAACAGTAGAAAAGAAATTGTTAGGTGAGATAATTGCAGCCGCTTTTGAAAAAGTTGGGCAGACTGAAACTATCAAGACGCTTGATAAGATTAAGGAATGTGGATTTAAATATTCAACTATTGCTGCTGTATCAATTTCTGTCTTTGATATGATTATACCAAAAGAGAAAAAGGAACTTCTTGAAGAAACTCAAAAATTGGTATTGGAAAATGAAAAATTGTATCAAAGAGGTTTCATAACTCACCCTGAAAAAGCACAAAAGAATATTGAACTCTGGAACGCTACAACTGAGAAGTTGAAGAAAATAGTGCTTAATAACCTTGATGAATTTAATAGCCTTAAGATTTTGGCGGATTCCAAGGCTCGTGCTAAAGCGGACCAAATTAACCAAATGTGTGGTATGCGTGGTATTATGTCTAACGCATCAGGTGAAAAAGTTGATATTCCTATCAAATCAAACTTCCGTGAGGGTATGTCAACTATTGAATACTTTATGTCTGCTCGTGGTGCTCGTAAAGGTGTCGCAGATACAGCCCTTAAGACTGCAAGTTCAGGTTATTTGACTCGTAGACTTGTTGTTGCAGCACAAGATGTAGTTATTTCTGAAATGGATTGCTTTGCATCTAATGGCGAAAAACCACGCGGTGTAGTAGTGAGAGAGTTGTGGGGAGACGATGCTATCATTGAAACACTGGAAAGCAGAATTTCAGGTCGTTATACTGTTAGAGATATTGTACACCCTAAGACTAAAGAAGTTATTGTGCCAGCAGACACTATGATTACTCCAGAACAGGCTAAAGCCGTTGAAGAAGCAGGTATCAAGGAAGTAGAAATTAGGTCTATACCTACTTGTTGCTCAAAACACGGTGTATGTGCTAAATGTTATGGTAGAAATATGGCAGGCACAGGACTTGTCAATATTGGTGAGGCAGTAGGTGTCATCGCTGCTCAATCAATCGGTGAACCGGGTACACAGTTGACTATGAAGAACTTCCATAGTGGTGGTGTCGCAGTCGCAGCCGATATTACAAGTGGTTTGCCTCGTGTCGAAGAAATCTTTGAAGCACGCAAACCAAAAGGTGTCGCAGTAATTACAGACATTGCTGGTCGTGTAAGTATCAAAGAAGTTAATAAGAGAAATGATATCACAGTCACAAGTAAAGATGGTGAGCAACAATCATATTTATTGCCTTATGGTAAGCGTATGAAAGTGGCAGAGGGTGACTATGTAGAAGCAGGTGACGCACTTACAGAAGGTTCATTGTATCCAAATGATATATTGAGAATCAAAGGTGTGAGAGGCGTTCAAGAATACTTGATTAAAGAAGTATTGCAGATTTATAGACAACAAGGTGTTGCAATTAATGCAAAGCATGTCGAAATAATTGTCCGTCAAATGCTCCGCAAGGTAATGATAGAAGATGCAGGGGATACAGAATTCTTGCCGGGGCAAACAGTCGATATGACAGAACTTGACGAAGTTAATAAGCAGATGCTTGCACAAGATAAAGAACCAGCAACAGCTAAGAGATTGTTGTTAGGTATTAGAAAAGCATCACTTGAAAGCAGTTCATTCTTGGCAGCAGCAGCATTTGAAAGTACTTCAAATGCGTTGACGGCAGCCGCAGTTAGTGGTAAAGTAGACCACTTATTAGGCTTAGAAGAGAATGTCATTGTTGGTAAACTCATTCCAGCAGGTACAGGACTTAAACAATATAGACGCATTAATGTAGTTAAACACGACATAAAGCAGGATATGTACGATAATTTGACTAGAGATAATGCGAATAAATACAATTTGAATGAAAGCAATTAAATATTAACACTCTATGAGTCTCATAGAGTGTTTTTATTTTTCTACAAAAATATGCGAGATGTTGAATAAGTTTAGAAATATAGTTAAATTATTGACAAAATTTCGTTAAAGTGCTATCATATTTATTATGAAATGTTTGTACATAAGTAACCCTTATAGTGGAAAAGGGAATAAGCAAAATGATAAGATTTTAAATAGATTGAAAGAGAAATACGAAGTAGTAGATTTTGTGGAAACAGAATATAGAACGCATTTGACAGAGATTTTAAATGCACACTATCAAGATTATGATACAGTAGTAGTGACGGGTGGGGATGGCACTTTAAATGAAACCGTGAATGCTTTAGCTGAAAAAGAAAATGCACCTAATATTGGTTATATCCCTAGTGGTACTTGCAATGATGTCGCACGAAGTTTGAATATACCCAAAAATGTTGATAAGGCACTAGATATAATATTAAATGGCAAAGAATTTGAATATGACATTATGAAAATAAACGACCGTTATTGCATTTATGTGTGTGGTATGGGTATATTTACATCTTCTAGTTATGATACAAAACAAGATGCAAAAAGAAAAATGGGTAAAATTGCATACTACTTTCATGGGCTTGGCGATGCTTTAGTTGGGAAAACTTTTTCTATAGGCATAGAGAGTGAAGAACTCAATTTTGAAGGTACTGGTTCGCTATTACTATTTATCAATTCCAAAAGTGTAGCAGGTTTTAAATTCAATAAACACGCGGTTCTTAATGATGGATACATAGATGTTTGTTTGATAAATGAGAAAAAAGCACGCAAAAGAGTGTCTTTAATGAATAAAATAAGAATAGCGAAAATGTTTATGTTCGGCTACAAGTCTATGAAAAATAGTTCTCATGTGAAGGTTGCTAAGATAAATAGTGCGAATGTAAAAAATTGTGTAAATGTCAATCAAGACGGAGAATGTATTGATTGTGCGAATTTCTCGTTAAAAGTTGTACAAAAAGGAGTGAAGATAATATGTTGACAGCAAGTGTAAATTCAGTTAATGAAAAGAAATTGTATGTTAGAGAGTGGATATTTCCTGTATTATTTGTAACATTTGCCTTGATACTTGAAATGGTAAATTTTTTATCTCTAGATTTAGGAGTATTGCCTACATATATCATATTTGACTTAGCGGTAATATGCATATTTCTAGGTATATTATTTCTTATGAAAACAGGTGGAGTAGCTTGGATTTGTGTTGCGTCATTTTTCCTTCTTATACAAGTGGCACTCAACATAACAAACGCTACTTTGAATCAGGTTTTCGGTGAAGTATTTAGTTTATCACTTCTCAATCTTGGCGTAGAGGGTGCTAACGCATTTAAATGGGAATTTATGAATATCACCTCAATTATTGTTAACGCACTTATTTGGTTAATATTTGTAGGTTCTTGTGTCTATTTGAATAAAAATACGGAGTCTTCTATAACATTGACAAAACAGAGCAAATTTACAATAATATTATCTTCATTTATTGCTTTGTGGGCAGTCGGTTTTGGGCTTTTTAATGGGCAAATTAATACAATTAAAGTGAGTGCTGAGAGCAATACAACTACGACAGAGCCATTTAGTGATGAAGAATTATGGGATAATATGTTCTTGAAATCAGCATCGTTACAACGCTTTGGTACTTATGGATTTTATGTAAAAAATTTAGGTGACTTTTTATTTAGTGGCGGAGAAATGTCTAGTGAAGACCAACTAAAAGTGGAAAATGCACTTAATGCTGGTGAAAATTACACTTCTGTCAGCCAGTATAGTGGCATTGGGAAGGGCGACAACTTAATTGTTATAATGCTAGAAAGTTTTGATAGTTTTTCCATAGACCCGGTATATACACCATTTTTGTGGCAAATGAGAATGGGGCAATACGATGGGGCGCAATATATGAACCAATTTTATGCTCGCAATAAGACTAATATAAGCGAAGAAATTTCAATTCTTGGTCATGTAGCAAATGATAAATTGTACAGTGGATATTATAGCAGTGTAGGATTGGATACTCCATATTCACTTGCAAATT
Organism: uncultured Clostridia bacterium; assembly: GCA_944372745.1. GTDB lineage: Bacteria > Bacillota > Clostridia > Christensenellales > UBA1242 > CAKVOD01. The sequence continues at coordinate 10,561 of CALWAB010000081.1, forward strand.
TAATGAAAAATGACGGAGTAACTGCAGTTAATTTCTTCCATGGTTATAAAAAGACCTTTTATGATAGAGAAAATGTAAATGTCGCATTAGGGTTTAATAATGTTTATGCACTTGAAGATTGTACTTTAGAAAACAAAACAGAACATTTTGGGGATTGGATACTTGACAGCAATTTCATACAAAATATGTCAAACTTGTTTATCCCTGATGGCGAGCGATTTTTCAGTTTTTATACAACAATTTCGACTCACGGACCTTATGACTATGACAACTCTAGAATTGCAGAAAATCTTCAATATGTAGAAGACCATTTTGACGAGTATGTGGATTATGTCAATAATTATACTACACTTGTGATGCCTACAGATGAAACACTTTTAAGCAAATATAAGCAATTCAAAGCATTTACAATGGATACAGACAGAATGGTTCAGTATATTTTTGAAACATTGGAAGCAAAAGGCTTGCTTGAAAATACTACAGTCGTAATGTTTGCAGACCACAACGCGTATTATTCTGATATGTGTTATCACATTAAGGGTGTACCAAAAGATGACTTTAATGATGTCGAAGGCAATCATTTGCCTTGCATAATATACAATGACGAATTACCAGGATTGTCAAACGAAACATTCTGCAGCACTTATGATTTGTATCCAACTATATGTGATTTATTGTCACTCACTTATAATAGTGCATTGACGCAAGGGTATAGCATATACAGCGATGATATAGACAATACTGTTTTTGTATCTTCATTGAGTGGTATGCACACAAATAAAATGTTTACATTAAATATTACTGATGTAGATGTTTTGTATGACAGTTTGACAGAAGAAGATGTGGAAAAGTTTAGAACTCATATAATGAGATATTTTGATAAACAAGAAATAGTTGAACTTATTTATCAATATAATTATTTTAAAAATTATGCAAATTAGGAGATTATAATGGCATTTATGGTTTTGACGGAAAGGGTACAGGATGGTAAAAACTTTTCCGTCTGTGATGAACAAACAGGCGTTGCAATATTAAATGTTATACTTAGAGAAGCAGATTCAAGGCATTTAAGATATGAGGTGTCAAATCGAGATAAAAAGCACTTTGACCTTATAATCAATGGATATGGGCAGTTAACTGCACATTTAGATAAAATAGGGCAATTAAATATTTTGTTTATAAATGACAATTCAAAACTCAAAGAAATACCACTTTATTTTTGGGATGATGGCACAATTATGAAACCACCTATGACTGGAGCAGAATTGGTTTGTGAGCAAAATGGCAATTATTTATTTATTGTGCCTAATAAAACAACTGATTCTAATAACTTGATGTATGCTACAAAAGATGAAGCAGTATCATTAAAAGATTTTGTGATTATAAATCACGAAGGGGATAGAAGTGATTGTCAGTTTTTGTTGAATGAATATAATTTGAAAAGTGTAAATATTGCAAATGTAGATAATGATGTCAAAATATATTCAACAAATAAAAATAATCAAGCATTAATATTTGATTTGGGCTTTAAATTGTTATCAAAGAAGGAATTACAAAATGAGAAAGTTTGAGATAGTCAACGCTAGAACAAGTGACGGCGAAATAAAAATGCCTGTGCGTGCCACTAAAAATTCAGCGGGATATGATTTTTATACCCCTATTGATTTTGAAATAGAACCACAAGGCGTAAAACTAGTATTTAGTGATATAAAAGCACAATTTGAACCCAATGAAGTATTGATTCTCTGCACTACAAGTGGTATGGGTAAAAAGGGCATTGTACTTGCTAATGGCATTGGCGTAATTGACGCAGATTATTATAATAATGTCAATAATGAAGGGAATATAGGCTTTTTATTGAGAAATCTAAGTGATGATAAGATTACATTTAAGAAAGGCGATAAAATAGGGCAAGGAATCTTTACAAACTTTTTGACCATAGATAACGAAGCAGAAATCTCCAATGAGCGAGTAGGTGGCTTTGGCAGTACAGTAAATAAATAATAAAGACAAGAACTCTTTACTTTTGTAAAGAGTTTTTTATATAAATTTTTATTAAAGCAATATTAATTTTAATTTATCTTGATTGTTAAACTTTTAATATACTGATTATTTGACATCAAGTAACTATATTTGTTATACTAATATTGATTAAAGGAGCGAGAGAATATGAGCAAATTTTACAAAAAGGTAGGGGGGGTATTTGATTATAGAAAATTACATAATAATAAACATTTTATAAATAGTATAATTATTTTTTTAAGTGTTTGTTTATTTGTATTTATTTTGTTTATAATCAATACACCATTAACAAAACAACAAGGTATAAAAGATGTCAATGCTTGGAGCGGACAAGGCACAGCTTCTAATCCTTATGTATTGACTACACAAAGTGATTTAACAACACTTGCTAATAATGTAAATTCAGGTAATTCATATAGTGGACAATACTTTGAATTGGGCAATGATATAACAATTACCGCTACTACTTGGACACCTATAGGATTACTTAATACTCCATTTTCTGCTAGTTTTAATGGGAAAAATCATACTATTACTTTTTCCAATTCTGTTACAATGAATGTAGGGGATGAAGTTTATATTGGTTTTTGGGGATACATATTAGGAGACTCTAATAAGATATCTCTAAAGAATCTAACAATTAACTATGAAAAAACCGTGAATATAACTAATTCGTCAAACAATATTATTGCGGGGGGCATTGTGGGTGCTGCTGAAAATTGTGATATAATTTATTGTACGACAAAAGGTCATATGGATTATAGGTTGAATGTTAGAGCAATGTCATTTGTGGGGGCAATGATTGGGCTATTAGATGGCAATATGTCTCAGTGTCATAATGAGTTAAATATTGATTTTGTTGATGCTGGCGGACAGGGAATTTATCTTTCTGGTTTAGTTAGCACTATGAAGAGTGGGGACATATCTAATTGTTATAATGCAGGCTACATAATGTCTGAACAATATATTGCTCAATATAGTTATGTGGCAGGTATTGTCACCAATTATATGTATATTAATTTTGAAGAAAATTCATTTTATTTTTCTAACGAACCTGTTAATATTTATAATTGTTATAATTCAGGCGATTTTTTTACAATGGGTGATTATTTATACCAAGCGGGAATTGTTGATAGTTCTGGCAATTCAATGATTTATAATAGTTTTAATGTAGGAAGATTAGATTTCTCGTATTTAGGATCTAGAAATGCGTGTGTTGGTGGTATAACCAATGAATGGGGGCAAGCTGAGCATTGTTATTATGATAGAACTTATATGCGAACTGGGGCTTATTTGTATGGGGATCATCCTAATTATAGTTCTGCAAGTGAACCTAATATTTATGATGATGAAGAAAGATCAAATTATGGTTTACAAAATCTTAGTGCTGAAATGAAAAAGCAATCT
>CALWAB010000082.1 GCA_944372745.1 uncultured Clostridia bacterium
AGACCCATATTAAATTGCACAGTACTAAAACTGTTAACCACAAATAAAAGTTCATTCTTAGGTTTTAGACCCATATTAAATTGCACAGTACTAAAACTGTGATTACATAGTTTTTGTATTGCTTTATCGTTTTGGACCCATATTAAATTGCACGGTACTAAAACTGTAATTACAAGAATGGAAATGGTAGAGTGTTATTGAGTAAGGGTAAAAAATAATTTAATGTGTAAAATAAATGTAGACGGGCAATTTAATAAGGTAAAATATAAAAAAGCACTCAATGGAGTGCTTTTCTAATAAAAGGTGTGAATAAGATAAGACAAATTGACAATTTGATAAAAATGTGATACCATGTAAATACATTGTTGGGTATTGTGCCTAGCAAATGAATAACTTGCAAGTTGGGCTTAACCTTTATTTGAGGTTTTACACCCATGTTAAATTGCATAGTACTAAAACACCTCCTTCTACAAGAACATCACCAAAACAGTTTTACACCCATGTTAAATTGCATAGTACTAAAACTATTTAGAAATGGTATAAACTAGTTAGAAGTACTAACTCAAGACCACAGGTCAAGGACGCTGTTTTTGTTTTACAACTATGTTAAATTGCATAGTACCTAAAACTTATGAAGAAGGGGTAATACGAATTTGAAGTTCTAACTTAAGACCACTCAAGGATGATGGCTCTAGTATAAATTTGGGCGGTATATTCGTGCATTTTAATAAATGGAACAATTTAATATGGTAAAAATATAAAAGCCTTCACGAGTAAGTGAAGGCTTTATTGATTGATATTTAATAAGGTTTGTGTTATAATTGTCATAATTTTATACAAGAGGTGAAAAATGAAGCAGAAGATACTAAAGAAAATAGGACTTGAATGGGTAGTGAAAGTCAATCCTAATGTAGCCTACTCTGTTCATAGGGGATGCAGGCTATATTACAAAGATAGAACATTTAGCGGAAAATCAGTAGATAGAAATATAGATGAATATCAAATTCAAAATTCAGGTGAAATATTTCACAATAAAAGAATAGATGACATAGAAGTAGAAATGAAGAAACCTTTTGCTGATAGGGAAAATTTCCTAAAAGAATATGTGGAAAAGCATTATTTTCAGCAAACGACCAATGGTAATTATCTTGTACAATTAGCGTACAACTATATGGATATATCGAAAATATGGACTTTGTACATCAATGATGTAGTTTGTGCCTTAAGAAATATAAGCAATAATTATTGGAATTGTATAAATACAAGTGGGGTAATTAAATACTATTCTACTGATTATGTGTCGGAATGCCATTATTTTATATGTGGTTTTTGGAATTTTAAGGAAAATAATAAAAAAAATATAGTTAGAAATTTTCTTAAAAACATTTATGTAAGCAAAGAACTTTTCGGCGATTTATTCGAACTTGCGGAAGAAGTATATAAGAATGGTTACAAATGTGAAAATAGTAATGAAGATAATATTGAAGTGACATTTTTATTGATGCAATGCCTAAATTTGATTAGAAATCATTGTGCACACATTATAGAAAATGATTTTATTTTCACAAACAATCAAGCCATTAATACGAAGAATGACAATGTACAGCGTATTTTAAAATTTGCTAATGACATTTTTAGGTTGAAATTGCAGAAGATACAAAAAAGTTATGATATTAATAGTGATATGCTAAAAAGAAATTTTGATTGTTTGACAAAAATTTATCCTGAATTAGCCCCACAAGAGCTATTGAATCAATTTTATTTTTTCACATTATTTAAAGATTACAAAAATATGGGCTTGTCAGTTAAGAAGGTTAGAGAACTAATACTTGAAGAAAGAAGGATACACAAAGACTATTTACAAGATGCTGAACAATATAGCAAACACAAAAAGAAATTAAACTTGTTCTATGATTTTATCATACAAGAGTATTTAAGCCGTCCTTATGATGATAATAATAAGATAATTGCAGATAATTATGTGGAAGAATTACGCAGTGTAATAGCCACAAAAAGTGAAATTGAAGCAGATGCGAATGCACTAGAAAATAAAAAAGACGCTATCTATAAAAATGTAGTCCAAGAAGTAGTAGAAAAATTAAGTGGGCTTTTTGATAAAGTGGACGCATACTGGATGCAATCTAAAAACGGCAAGAAAGAGAATAAAGGCGAAAAGGAAAATGAGAACAAAATAAAATTTGATTATACTTTATCTATTCCAGATATAAATAATGAATTATTGATTGATGGCAATCAAAATGACATTGATTATCTTCCAAGTTTGTTATTTGTCTTTTCATATTTTTTAAGTTCTAAAGAAAGCAATATGCTATTAAATTTTTGTATTAATAAATACAAGGGCATAGAAAATCTTACAACATTTTATAAAGGGCTTTCACAAGAAGATAGGCGAGAATTTGGCTTGAATGCTGATACTGAACAAAAAATATTCAAAATGGCAAGCAATGCAAAGCGAAATGTAAAGAATTTGAAATTTGTAAATAATATAATCAAGCAGGGCAGAAAGAGAAAATCTAAGCAAAATGATAAGAATAAAAAACAAACTGAGCAGAATAACATATTGTTAAATTATGCTGTTTTAATGTTAAGTAAAAATGATGAGTTTAAATTCAATTTAGACAAACTAAAATCACAGTTTAATAGAAATAAGGACAAATATAATAAAAACATTACAGATAAGACTAAGCAAAAAGATAGTAAAAAAGTAATAAATATCAAGAATGTATTAAATAACAGTGTAGTATATTCAAAAGCATTTGATTACCTTATTAGATATAGTTCAATAAGCCAATGTCATCAAATTATTAGTAATAGGAATGTAGTATTATTTGTATTGAAGCAAATACCAGATAGTCAAATAATTAGATATAACCAATCAGTGCTAAAAAAGTTTGATTCTACTGATAGGGAAGAATTGGCGACCGTCATATCGCAAACTGAATTTAATTATATATTCACCGATGAAAGAGTAGATAACGAGAAAAAAGAAATAATTAAAAGTACTTTAAGACTAG
>CALWAB010000083.1 GCA_944372745.1 uncultured Clostridia bacterium
ATTAGCAATCGTTTTTCTTAATTGTTAGCACTCTCTTTCCTAAAGTGCTAACCGTATTATACACCTATTATATGCCATTGTCAAGAAAAAATAACACATTTTTAAAATTTTTTTTACTTTTTTTTAAAAACTACGCAAATAACAAAAAATCAACAATTTCATAATATAGAACCTCCCCCTTTTAAAGGGGATAAAATATTATTTCAATAATTTAATATATACAATCAATTTAATCATAGATTATTATAGATTCTAATAGATAAAAGAGAAATCTATTATAAAATTCTTAAATAGGAATGTGATTTAAAAAGTGTAACACAAAAAAATTTTATTAATCTCTTAATATTATAGAACTAAAAAAGTAAAGAATTAATTTCTTTACTTAATTTTAAATTATTCATTAATAATACTTTTCAATTTTATTTCAATATCAATGACTTCATTATTTCCGCAAACATTAGGATATAATCTTAATGAATTTGTTTCAAAATAATATTCTCCTACAGTTTGACCACTAGTATTTAATAATCTCAAAAATTTTGTATTACTTGAATAATTCTCGACATATTCCCAAGTTACTTGTTCATTAAATTCTTCATTAACGACTGAAGTATTTCCTACAAAACTAGTAACATCTAAATAACCTGTACTTTCTGCATTTATGACTAATTGATTTATAACGAATAAATTACTTGTTGTCTGCTCAATACCATTATATGTATAGCCATACCCAATATACCCTACTGTATAGTCAAATGATAAATATTCATCATTAAATTCTGTAGTAGCTTGATATTCTATGTTAGTCGTCGTACCTACATCTAAATTTGTCCAGTCAAGAGAACTCATAGGTACAGTATCCACTATTGAATCATTATAATCATAACATAAAATATACAATGTGTTTAATTCAAATGGATTATTTAAAGTCAAACGAATAGCGTCTTTAATTTGCATTTCCACATTTTTATATTTTACAATGTATTTAACTTGTACCGACTGAGTACTTACACTAATTGTCATTATGTACTCGCCAACTTGAGTGGTATCAAAACCTTCAATTTCAGCTTCTTTTAAGCGTGCTTTTAATTCATTACCATCCGCATTTTTAAACACAAGTGTTCCACTAGTTGGCTGCGGTTCATTGACATAGTATTCATTGTCTATTTTAACAGAACTTAAGGTGTATTCATTCAAATCAATATCGCTTAAATCTGTATAATCTTCTTTATTAAAGAACACAAAATAAACTACAAAGCCTAAAATTACTAATAAAATTAGAATTACAATAAATTTACTAAAACCTTTTGACATTTTTACCTCTCTTTTTAAATTTCTTGTATTTTGAAATTAAAGCTAAATAGTTTATTAAAGAATATATTATGATATATTATTCCGTAATAGTTATCTAACAAACTATCACAACACAACAATATTTAATATTATATTGATTATCGTTATACAAAACACAAATAATCAAACTAGTTTATTTATCTTGTAATTGTATTGTCATTTTGTTTTATTTTAACATTGTTACTACCAATAACAAAGTTTAGGTTACCCACATTGTCAGAGACATTCAAACTACCTATATAAATATTATAAGGATTTGTTTCTTTTTCTGCCTGCTCGATAATTTCTGCTACTTCTTTAGGTGGCATTACAGGTTCTTTTTCTTTCTCATTTTCGTTTTGTTCAATTTCTTTTTCCGCTTTAGTAGTTATTTGTTCTTGCGTTTCTTCTGGAGTAGGCTTATATACTATAGTGTCATCTCGTTGCGTTTCGTTTGATTGATTGTCATTGCTATCTTCATTCTCGTCTTTTACATATTGACAGAGATCAACAAAGCCATTACGAACTATTTCATCATCTGCTACTCTTATTCCGGTGTCTTCATACGGATATTTATTATCTTCATCTGCTATTCTAATTCTATCTACTTCATTAGGTCTATATTCAGGAATTGCATTTCTTCCTGTAGATTGGAAAGCATTTCTAAGTACTATATTTCTATTATTTTTAATTGCATCTAATAGACATTCATAACTTAAATCAGATAATTCATACATATCTGCCACTTTATTAAAGAATGCAAATGCTTCGCCCTTTTCTTCTGCGTCTCTCATTTCTTTTTCTTTACGCGCTTTTTCTTTTGCTTCTTTCAAGTATTCTTGGAGTTCGTTTTCACTTTTTGCTAAATAAGCAAAAGCATCAGCTGTTGTAATTAGTTCAGCATCTACTTTAGGAATAAGGTTGTTATCTACTGCCATTTTTACCATATCTACAGTGTTGGCACAAATAACATACTGTTGTCCGTCATACCCTATTACGCCCAAATTGTATGAATTAATAGGTTTACCAGCCTTTACAAGGCTAACATTGATTTGCATTTGTTCGCCTGCATTCATCTTAATGCGTTTAACTGCCTTAAATAAAGCGTCAGCATTTACATTTTGCAATGAAAAATCTTCATCACCAACTTTAGCTGGCTCTAAACTAGGCATAAATGGTTTATTTTTAATGTAAGCATAATCACTCAACCTTTCACTGCTGTAGAATGGATGTTCCACCACTAGTCCTCTAGACCATATAGTTTCGTAAACTTCTACAAGGTCTTGTAATGGAGGTGTTGGCACTGTAGGCTGTTTCATATTTCTTGGTTCTGCTAAAGTATAAACCCATTTACAAGATTTTGGTGCTTTTGGCAAATTGCATATCGCGTCTATGATACCCTGCAATTTAGCAGACATTTCTCCCCCATTTCTAGTCAAAGCAGCCCATCTAGGAAGAGAAGCTACCGCCTTGTAATAATTTTTTAGCTGTTTCTTTTGTTCATCTGACAATTTTCCAGTAAATTGTTTATCCATATTTTTACTCCTTTATGTTATTGTATCATACATTTATTTAAAAATCAATATATTTTAAATTTTTATCTGCCTTAATTATGTCACCATTTTAAATATAAATTTTAAAATATCTAATTATATTAAAGCGAACTAGAATTATCGTTTTCATTAGTTTTAACAATGGAAATATATTCTCCTGACTGTGTAGAATTTTGTTCATTTTCTTTGCATACATACAAAGAATCTGTGTCATAATCTTCCAAAACTTCATCTTTCTCATTTACGCAAGATTTGCTATCACAAACCGTAAATATCTCTCCTTCGTCTTCGTCTAAGTTCTCACTTTGTGAGGGTTTAGTTATTTCTTCATCTATTGAAGCTTCTAATGTTTCCTTATTATTTTGTTCCATTTATATTCTCCTTTAATATATTATATCATATATAATAAAATTAAGCAAATTGCTTATATTAACTCAATTTAAAGAACTTTTATTTACTTTCTTGACCTATATTTATATATTTGTTAAATACATTTTCATCACTGAGCATTTTGTACCTAGCAAAATTATAAGCAAAAGGCACAATGATTTTCCTTAAAAATGATTTACTGTAATATTCACCATTTTGGGTTCGAAAAATTTTGTCAAAATCAATAGTGTTTTGTTTCAATTCAACATTTAATTTATTTTGAATAATATTTTGAATCAACACATTATATAGTCCAAAATATGTTAGATTATTAAACTTATTAAAATAATGTAAAGAATTTTGTAAGCAGGTAACTACATTTAAATGCATAACTGAATCTCTAAATGATACAAATATATCAAAATTCTTTTGGTAAGAATTATTTTTTATTAATTCACACAATTTATCCATTTTGTCTTTCGTGCTTCTTACTAAATAATAATTCAGTGGCTTATCATTGCCACCATATTTATTTTCAATTGAGCCTAAAAATTCATCCAATAACTTTAAGTTATATTTAAACTCTTTCTTTTCTTCTTTTTCTTCTTCATCTTGCTTTTCTTCGTCATTTTCCTTTTTATTATTATTTGATGACACATTGTCATTTTTCGTAACATTATTTCTTGTTCTCATGCCCTCTTTTTCTTCCACATTGCTTAGTAAATCTCTGTCTTTTTCTAAGGAAGCAAGGGCTATAGCATAAAAACTATTTACTCTAACAAAGATTTTTGTATATAGAT
>CALWAB010000084.1 GCA_944372745.1 uncultured Clostridia bacterium
AATTATGAACATTTTAAAAATTTGTGCAGGCGTGGCAATGGGCATTGCTTGCTTAGGATTTGCTGCGTGTGGAGGCACTAATAGTAACTATTTATATGAAGCAGATTTTTCAAAGGCTGACAATGGGGTATTTACTACTAAATATGGCTCAGTTACACATAATGCAGATGCGGACACAGTAACAATAAATAATGTAGACAATTCTGGTTCTATGACATATTTCGGTAACGACGAAACAGCAAATACAGAAGTCAATTTGAATAGTACTGTTGTTTCAATCAACATTAAAATTGATAGCACTTCAATGGATGTTGGGGATGGGTTCACTTGGACTGTATCAGTCAATGGTGTAGCAGACACTGACAATAATTATAGTTTCTTGACAGAAAGAAGCATTTACTTCCGTAACTATGCAGAAGGCGTAAAAGTAGGTTATGTAGAAAATGGTGTAAACGATGAAATCAATGATGAAGCTACTTCAAATGCTACAGCAGTAACTCTTGCAGATGGTTGGTACGATGTAAACTTCGCTTTCACAACAACTGAAGACAATGAAGTTGTGTTCACAATCACAGTAGTAAATGCTGATGACCAAAAAGTATTTAAGCAAGAAAATGCTAAACTTGGAAGTTCTAGTGCTACAGAAGCGACAACTTCACAAGTAGGTGGCTTAAGATATGGCTGGTTTAGTTGGATGAGTGCTGACAGCGTAGAAGTATCAGCAATAACAGTTAGCAAATAATGAATTTAGAAAGGGTATGTTTACATACTCTTTTTAGTTTTGTTTATATATTCAATTAGTACAAGTCTAAGTTTAGTTTTACTATATACACGGTGGCGTCACTCTTATACACATTGTGGTGTTAGTGCATTGCTAAATAAGAAGACGCTCAAAAATACTTGACAATGATTTTTTAATAGATTATAATATGGCTTGAACAATAAATACTGTGAAGATGTTTTAGTAGATATTTGCTTTCATTTTAGAGAGAGTATTCAAGGCTGGGAAATACTTATGTTCAGGCAAATATTGAATTTCGGCATTGGAGTTGCCTTTCGGTAAAAAGGAAGGACAGACAAAACTGTGAAAATGTAAATGAGATTTGACTTTGGTCAAAAAATAGGTGGTACCGCGAAAATTAGTCGCCCTATAATTATGGGGTGGCTTTTTATTTTTGTGGGCTACAAAGGAGTGAATTATGACAAATCAAGACAAAATGAATGAATTATTAAATCAAGAAATCACAAAAGACAATGTGACGGCGGTCGACAAGTCTTTTAAAGAATTAATGAAAACACTTTTTGCATCTATCAAAGAAATAGACAAAGACGCAAGAAAGGCATTTGGACAAACGGTCAATGAATTTAAAACTGCTATGGAAGAAAAAATAAATGCTATTAAACAGTCTATGCAATCAAAAGGCAAGCAAGATGAGTATGTGGACTTGACGCTATCAAAACCAAAACTCCAGTATGGTGCTATGCACCCATTGAATAGAATATACAAACGCTTTGAAAGTTATTATATAAATAATGGCTTTAATGTGGTGAGTGGTCCAGAGATTGAACTTGATAAGTACAACTGCGAAATGCTCAATATGCCAGCACACCACCCAGCACGCGGTATGCAAGACACTTTCTATTTGGAGTTTCCAAATAAGATTTTGCGTTCGCACACTTCTGCTATGCAGATTAGGTATATGCTTAAGCATAATCCACCTGTTAAGATTATTTCACCGGGTATAGTGTATAGGGTGGATGACCTTGACCCACAACACACGCCTATGTTCTTCCAATTAGAGGGTTTGGTGGTGGGCGAGAATATCACATTCTCTGACCTTAAAGGCACAATTATGAATTGCATTGAAAATGTGTTTGGCAAGGACATAAAAGCACGCTTTGTGCCTTGCTATTATCCTTACACTGAACCAAGTGCTGGTATTGATATCACTTGCCCAGTCTGTGGTGGTAAAAAGTGTCGCACTTGCAAAAATTCTGGGTGGATAAGAATAGGCGGTTGCGGAATGGTGCATCCTAATGTCTTTAAAAATGTGGGTTATCCAGAAAACATACAAGGTTTTGCTTTCGGCTATGGTATGAGCAAATTTCCACAAATAGAGTACAAACTCCCAGAACTTAGAATTTTACACGACAATAATATAAAGGTATTTAAACAACTGCACTGATGTGCAATGAGAGGTGATTAAAATGTTCAAATATTCACATAGATTTTTAGAGAATTTAGCGGGCGAAAAGATAGACTATGTCGACTTCGACAGGCATTGGCTTGATATGCAGGGCTTTGAAGTGGCGGGCGAAGTGCCTGTAGATGATGACACAATAGTCGAATTAGAAGTTAAAGCGAACCGCCCTGATATGTTGTCGCACTTAGGTGTATTGCGTGAGTACTATGTCTACAAAAATTATAACCGCTTGCCAAAGATTGAAAGCAAAGTAAGTATAGACAATTTAAAAGAATTGCCAATAGATGTGCAAGTCCAGACAGATGATGTGCATAATTTAGTGTTAGTGTGTATAAAGGGTATAGATAACTCAAAGCCTACGCCTGAAAAGATTGTGAAATTGCTTCACAATTTAGGTGTGGCAAGCGTCAACCCTGTAGTTGATTTGTCAAACTACATTATGCTAGAATTAGGACAACCTATCCACATTTATGATCTAGATAAACTAAATTCGGTCATCAAATTTTCAAATGCGAAAGCAGGCGAGAAAATAACCACATTGAATGGGACAGAAATAGAGATACCTAAAGGCAGTGTCACAATAGGCGACAAGGACGGCACTATTTGTCTAGCAGGTATAATTGGCACTAAAAAGGTAGAAATAGACAGCAATACTACAAATATTATAATAGAAAGTGCCAATTTTGATGCAATTAAGATGCGTATTGCAAGTCAAAAGACACACATATCTACACTTGCTTCATACAGAAATGAGCGTGGTGTAGACCCAAATATCACAAAATTGGGTGCTTGCCTTTGTGCTGAATATATTATGAATGTGTGCGGTGGGCAACTTGATTCGGCATACATTAGGTTTGAAAATGGTGCGGATAATGTCAAAAATGTTAAGGTATCCTATGTAAATAAGATTTTAGGCACAAAATTGACAGCAAATGATATAAAGAAAATACTTGAGAATTATTATTATAAAATTGATATAGTAAATGACGATGAATTTGTAGCGAAAGTACCAAGTTATAGATTGGACATAGAAGACAAGATTGATGTCGTAGGGGACATAGCACAAATGTATGGCTATCACAATATTGCACCTACTATGCCTAATCTCAGTGTAGAATATGAGCCTAATTCCTATATAATCAATAGCGACATTTTGAGAAATTTGATGTTCTCTCAAAATATCAATGAGTGTATATCTTATTCATTCATTCACGAACAGGCAAATGAAATGCTCAATGTCGGCAAGGACAGTGAATTTTATGGCGACATAAAACTGCTCAATCCACTTTCAAATAAATTTGCTATAATGCGTCCTAATATGATTTATTCAATGCTAAATACACTTGTGTATAACTATGCAAAAGAAGGCGAGTGTGCCCCAATATTTGAAATTGGCACTGTATTTAGAGAAGATAAGACAACGGATACAGGGTACGCACAATCGTCTAATCTTGCGGTCGTATTGTGTGGGAATAAAATCACAAAGGGCTTTGGCATAGATAAAGACATACCATTTGATTTTTATGACATAAAACAAGTGCTTGAATTGATTGCCACTGAGTACAGTCTAAATGTGGAACTCAAAGAGAGTAAGGGGCAACCTTTCTCATTGCTTGCTGATGTATATGTGGACGGGGAGAAAGTGGGCGTCATTGGACAAATTGACAGCAATATTCTCAAAAACTTTGAGAATGGAAAACTTGTCAAGGACAAAGTGTACTATTTAGAAATCACTATTGACGATTTGAAAATGGGTGTCACTCCTTTGAAGCCACAGAGCAAATTCCCAAGTATAGTGCGTGAGTACAATTTACTTGTAGCGGACGGAGTGGAGTACAAAAACATTGAAAATGTCATTTATTCGGTGTCAAATTGTGTAAAATCAGTGCATGTGTGTGACATTTATCGTGGAAAGGGTGTCAAGGAAGGCACAAAGTCATTGCTTTTGCAAGTGGAGTACAATGGGGATGACGAAACATTGACCGCAAATGAAGTTGAAGAAATGGAAAAGACTTGGCTAAATAAATTAGACAAGGACTACAAAGTGACATTGAAATTATAATAAGCAAGATATTTGTTCTTCACTTAGTTTTATTCTAGGGGATTTCATCCCCTATAACCCTAGAGGTGGGATGCCCCACCAGGGCGTGGTCTTGGGTTTGTGCTAGTACTTACTTTGTAGGTTCTCTCAAAGCGGTGACCATTGCCGTACGCAAGTACTCCTTGACCT
>CALWAB010000085.1 GCA_944372745.1 uncultured Clostridia bacterium
CCCTAAAAATATATCTCTCTTCCCGCCTTTCTTCAAGTATCTTTTAGCAATATTTGAATGTTTAAATTCGTTAAAGTCCTGCTCTAAATCTGGTCGTGCGGTATTCCATTCAAAATGTGCTTGTACTACATACTCAACATCATATAAATAAGTATATCTATATAAATCTACACCATTTTTCTTGTCTTCAATTTTACGCAACTTTATGTCTTTACCTTCCGTTTGAATAGGTTTGATAATTTTTACTTTATCTATTACCCATTCAATGCTAGGCTTCCAATAAATTGCTTCGGTGATGCCCCGCAATGCTTCATAAGTAGGTACTTGGTATGTACACAATTCGCCACCCAATTTTGTAATTGGGTCTGCAAACATCGCATTTCTTCCAAAAACCTTATATGTAATTTTATTATAAATCAATTATTTCACCTCCTAAAAAATATAATCAAATGAATCGGCAGGTACTAGACCTAAATCTCCGTCATAACTCATACTGTATATGACACTATCCTGATTTCGACAGTTATACGCACTTAAATTGTTTTCAAATACATTGACCATAAAGCGTTGACATTTTCTTGCATCAATTTTGCCCCACCGTAGTTTGCCAATGTATTCACTCCCTTCTTTATAATTTACTAAAACGCCTATTTGGGTTGCCCCATTATTTATAACACTAAAATTATCCGCTACTGTTCCAAACTGGTATTTTAATAATGTAAAATAATCACTTTTTATGTTCTCATTAGCACCAACTAATAAGTCAACTGCGGTGCTTTGTTCCCCTTTAATTTTATATTGCATTTTGAGTCTACTTTCACTGCCATATAATTGTTCAAAATATTTTTTAATAACCGCATTACTATTAATGTCAATGTCCGTTGTGGCACACACACCAACAAATTTATTTTGCCTATACGCTATATCGGGAAGTGAATCTAAATTCTCTAAATCTTTTGATAATCTAACGACATATACTTGTCCCAATCTTTTAGAGCCATCTTCGTTGGTGAGTTTTCCTTCTCTATTGCATCTACCCGCTGTTTGTATGATTGACTCAAGTCCACTTTGTGAGCGTATAGCACATTCAAAATCTAAATCTACTCCTGCTTCAATTAATTGCGTACTAACTAATACAAATTTATCTTTATTTGCTAAACACTTCTTCACTTCATCAATGACATCCAATCTATGTTGAGGGCACATATTAGTTGATAAGTGGTAACACTTTACAAAATTTTTTAATTCTGAAAATGTTTCTCTTGCACATTTTTTTGTATTAACTACTATTAATAAATTATTGTTGCCTTGTAATTTTTCTAAAGCAAAATCTATAAATTGCTGTTTATTTAATATTGTATTATCCTGTCGAATAACCTCAGTTCGCCTTAATAGTGGATACTGCTTATCTATTAAATTTGTGCTTTTAGGCAATTCAATAAACTTAATATTTTCGTCATTTTTATCATATATTGACAATCTATCTAAAGCTGGTTGAGTCGCGGTACATAACACAACTGTTGTATTTAATTCTTGAGTTAAAAATTTCACAAGCAAATTAAATAGACCTATACAATTAATTGGCAAACTTTGTATTTCATCAAAAATTATAACTGAATTTCCTAAATTATGAAAACGCCTATTATTTTGAGTAGAATTTCCATACACACTCTCAAGAAAACTTACCATAGTCGTAAATATAATTGGTTCATTCCAACTTGTAAATAAATATTCATTTTTATTTAGGTGATATTCATCATTATTGTTGTCGAATTTGACAGCATTACTATGACTTTCTACAAGCATATCTTCTAATTTTAAGTCTTTAAGTAAATCTCTTATGATTTGTGCATTTTGTTCAATAATTGATATATATGGTACGACATAAATTATTCTATCTAATTTTTTATTTAATAAGCGTTCAATGGCAAAACGAAAACTTGAAAAAGTTTTACCGCCACCAGTTTGTACATTTAAGTTATATACATTATTGCAACCTTGGTTTGCATTTTTAATGCAATCTTCGTATATTTCTTTTCTTATATTGTTTAAATCATTTCGTGGATAAGAATTTATTTTATTATCTAAAGTTGACGCTATCAATTTAAAATTTTCAATAATCACTTCTTTTTTATCTTGATTTTTCTTATATGTTAACTTGTTTTCAAAATTATAAGAATCTATTCTATCGGCATCTATAAGACAACTATAAAAATATCTTAAATACATTCCCAAATAAAAACAAGTATCTTTATATGATTGATTATATTTTGTATGAATATTCTTGATTAATTTGATGCTCTCACTTTTGAACAACTCGCTTTCAATCAATTTGTCTAACTCTAAACACAAATCTTTACTATTGTTTAAAACTTCTTCATAATTACTTTTAAAGGTATCATCTTCTAATTTTTTTAATATTAAATCTAATTCACTATCTTCATATTTAACAATATCTACTAGTCCCCTATGATGACAAGAAGTTATAAAAGCACAAATTTGTATAATTATTAATATTGCAGATATTTCTTCCTGTTTATTTGTATCACTTTCATTTTTGATATCATTAAAAATATTTATGTATTTATTCAATAAATATACAGACGAAGCGAAAGAATGATTAACTTTTTCAGTACTGCCTTCTAACCTTCTTTGAAACGCTTGACACGCTTTACCTAAATCATGAGATAAACCAAGTAATTCAGCAATAGTTGGATAGTTTATCATAAAATCAACACAAATATCACTTACATTTTGTAAATGCTCTTGTAGCGTTTGTTTCCTATCCTTATCATTATTGTCATATCTAGCTAAAATACACTCGTTCATCTTATGTAACATAAAAATATGATAACACATAACAAGTCTAATGTCAAACATTTTGCATACTTTTAATACTATTTTAGTACTAATTCCCTAAAAGGCAAACATACAAGTAATATTCATTAAATTAAATATTGATATAGATAATACACAATTCAAATATTAAAATTTAATAAATTATTTTAACTAAAAAAACTAGATTAGACCTTATAGGTTTTAAATCTAGTTTTTTAAAATGATATTATAAATCGTATCAAATCTATTTTCTTAAATTTAATATACTAAGCAATTTAATAACTAGCTAAAATAATTTATTCAATATATTACTCTACTGTCACTGACTTTGCAAGATTACGCGGTTTGTCGGGGTCTAGACCTTTTAATACCGCCGTCTTATAGGCTAGCATTTGCATTGGATATATGGCTATCTCTGCCATTATGGCTTGATCCGTACACGGCAAGTCAATGAGCATATCTACTGCTTCAATATCTACCTCAAATTGTGTTACTAATATAACTCTTGCTCCGCGTGCCTTTATTTCATAAATGCTATTCAAGGTTTTATCAAACAAACTTTTTTGAGTGGCTATTGCTATTACCGTTGTATGTTCGTCAATTAGTGCTAAAGTGCCGTGCTTGAGTTCCCCTGCGTATAAACTCTCACTATGGATATTGGAAATTTCCTTCAATTTTAATGATGCTTCTTGACTCGTAGCGTAATCTACCCCTCTACCTATATAGAACACCCTTTCACTTTCTTTTATTATATCTGCTAGTTCATTAACTTTCTTAAAAGAATAATGTTCTAATTTTTTTACGACATCATCTAATTTATCTTTGAGTATACAACTACGACAATTTAATTTATGTTTTATACAATAAATATAGTCCATTAATCCATACAATGCTGTAATTTGTGCATTATATGCTTTTGTTGACGCTACTGCAATTTCTGGGCCTGCTTTTGTAGGTATTATGAAATCAGCTAATTTATTTAATGTAGAAGAAGCAACATTTGTCACCACTATTGTAGGTATGCTATGCTCTTTGGCAATTTTTAATGCTTCTATAGTGTCGGCTGTTTCTCCGCTTTGACTTATAAAAATACATATTTCATTTTCTATAGGCAAAAACTTCCTATACCTATATTCACTAGCATACACACAATCTACTAATATTTCTCGTTCTCTCGCATAATGAGATGCTGTCAATCCTGCGTTATAGGCTGTTCCACAACCTATAATAGTGATATGCCTTAATTCTTTTATCATTTCTCTAGGCAATTTCATATAAGGATTAATTACTGCATCACATTCTTGAATAGTATTTTTTATCGCGTTAGGCACTTGCATTATTTCCTTTAACATATAATGTTCAAATGCTCCGCGTGAAATGTCTTGCTTAGTTAAATTCATTTTATTGTAAACTATTTCTTTTGCTTGTAAGTGTTCATCAAAAGCATAGCAATCGTTATTATCTATCCATATAATTTCATTTTCTTCCATTATATGATATTCGTCCGTTTTGTCGACAAGAGCATTTACATCGCTGGACAAATAAAATCCATCTTTTGACTTTCCAACAATTAAAGGACTATTTTTTCTTATAGCAAAAATTTGATTTTCCAAGCCTTTAAATAAAATAGCAATGGCATAAGAGCCTTTCAGCAATGTTGACAATTCTTGCACCTTTTTTAGTTCGCTTTCACACTTACTCTTTTGGAGTAACTGTGCTATGACTTCACTATCCGTGTCGGAACGAAAGCGAACACCTTGTTTTTGCAAAGAGCCTTTTAACACTTCAAAATTTTCTATTATACCATTATGTACAATAGCCACAGAATTATTTTCGCTTAAAAAAGGATGCGCATTTTTATCGCTGGGGTCACCATGCGTAGCCCATCTTGTATGCCCTATGCCACAATGTACATCTTTGAGTTGACCTTGACACGCTTCAACTAATGTTGCAACTTTGCCCTTTTTCTTAATTAGGCTAAATTTACCTTTTTCAAAACAACAAATGCCTGCCGAATCATAGCCTCTATATTCTAGCATTTTTAAGCCATCGAGAATTTCTTCTTTTGCTGATTTAGAACCAACATATCCTATAATACCGCACATAAAATACCTCTAAACATTTTATGCGTATATTTATTTTATTGTGTTAAACATTTTTAAAAAATGGCAAAATATTGCTTT
Organism: uncultured Clostridia bacterium; assembly: GCA_944372745.1. Lineage (GTDB taxonomy): Bacteria > Bacillota > Clostridia > Christensenellales > UBA1242 > CAKVOD01. Next base: position 5,022 of record CALWAB010000085.1, read on the forward strand.
ATATACAAACAAATTGTATCTATATTTTATATATTTAGTGTAAATGTCAATTTGCAATAATAAATTATTTTTTAAATAAAAAAATATGACATTTAAAAAGTCATTTATCTATCATTGCAAAACTATTTACAAATGCAGAATTTTCTCCTTAAAAAAAGACATATAATCAAATTTGATTGTATGCCACGCAAATTATTTATCGTCATCTATATATATAATTCTTCTACACTCTTCACACTCTATGAAGTTATCACTCTTCAATTTACTAGTGCGTCCTACAGGGATTATTGATTTACATCCACCACAACGCATTTGATTTTGTTCATTTATGACACCTACATAAACAGGATATATATTTTCCTTTCTCTTCCTTTGATATGTTTCCATCGTCTTAGAAGGAATATCCTTTTCTAAAGCATTCATCTTATCTTCAATTTCGTTCTTTTGTTTTTCAAAAGATTTCTTCAATTTCTCTACTTCATCTTGTGCTTTAGATTTTTTCTCTTTACTCACATTAACTTGTTCTTTTACTCTTTTAAATTTCTTAAGAACGCCATCAATATTTTTATTTATATCATTCAAGCGTTGTTCTATAATATTAAGATTATTATTTACCTTTTGAATATTGTCGTATAATTTTTTTATTTGTGCTTTGTCCGCATTGTCCAATTTCTGTTTATCAAGATATTGAATATTTTGTATATTGTGTTGCATTATATCTTGAAGTTTCTTAAATGATGTCAATAACTCCCCTGCTCTTTTATCCAATTCTTTCATTTCAGTTTTCGCGTTATTAGCGTTAGAATTAGCCTGTTCAATTGCTTTCATTGCAGGACTTTGACTGACTTTTTTATCAATATTGATAATTTCGCCTTCCAACTTTTGATATTCTAATATTTTATTCATACATTTCCTCTACTTTCTCTATTTGGCTCAATAATTTCTCAAATTTCTCTGTTTTAATATTTTTGGCATAATCTTTTAAATATTTAATATAATTTCTAAAGTCTTGATGCAATAATTTTAAGTTTGTTCTACCAAAAGCAATTTCAAGTTCACTTAACTTATCTTTACCCAATTCTGCTTTAATGACATTGTAATAATGGTCACAATCATACACTATGATATCTTCAACAATCTTATAGTATTTAATTATTTCCATTCTCACTTTATCAACTTTAGTATTAGGTTGCAAGACTATGACTTTAGGCAATTTATTTAAATCGTCAAATAAAATATTGAGAATTAAATCACCACCCATTCCTGCTATTATAGCACAATCTGGCAAAATTTGCAAACTTTTAAAACCATTAGATAAAACAAAGGTGACATTCCCACCTTGATACGAAATAGTATTACCCTTGATATTTATATTTTGACAATGATTTAATACATAATTGACAATATTATTTTTGGCTTTATCTAAATTTTTCTCAGTAACTTCACAGGCATAAATTTCTTTGATATGCTTATCGATTAACATTTCACACAAATATCCGTGGTCGCAACCAATATCCGCACAAATATTGCCTTCACATAATGAACATATTTTATCTAATCTGCGTTTCATTAATTCTCCGAGAAAGATTTGAGTTTTTTAGTTATATTTGGTCGCATCAATTTTTTGCGAGCTTTGGCTTCAATCTGTCTAATTCTCTCACGAGTGACATTGAATTCTTTGCCCACTTCTTCAAGTGTTCTAGGATGTGCATCATCAAGTCCGTATCTCAAACGAATGACTTTTTGTTCGCGTGGCGTAAGGAAATTAAGCACACTCAATATTTGTTCACGCAATTGATTCTGCATTGTGAGTTCTGTAGGTGATTTGATTGTTTCGTCTTCTATGAAATCACCGCGTTTACTGTCGTCTTCTTCCCCTAGTGGACTTTCAAGACTGAGTGGGTCTTGAGCAATGCGTTGAGTTTCAATAACTTTTGCTTCGCTAATACCCATTGCTTCTGCTATTTCAGCGGTTGTAGGTTCACGATTCAATTTCTGCAATAAATCGCGTGCAACTTTGACTTGTTTATGAATTGTTTCAACCATATGCACTGGAAGACGCACTGTTCTACCTTGGTCTGCAATTGAACGAGTGATATGCTGTCTTATCCACCAAGTAGCGTATGTTGAAAATCTAAATCCCTTTTTATAGTCAAATTTTTCAACTGCTTTAATAAGTCCTAAATTGCCTTCTTGAATTAAATCCATCAACTGCAAACTGCTTTTATTTGCAAAGCGTTTAGCAATAGAAATAACGAGTCGAAGATTGGCTTCTATCAAGCGTTCTTTTGCTAATTCATCTCCTTGTGATACTTTTGTCGCTATTTCTATTTCTTCTTCTGGCGAAAGCATAGGTAAACGCCCAATATCCTTGAGATACATTTTGACTGGGTCATCCATACTGGCTTGGCTAATCAAATTCTCAATAGAATACAAGTCCTCTTCTTTAAATTGTTCTTCACCTTGTATTACTGTGATACCTGCTTCTTCTATGCGTGCAATCGCATTGTCTATTTGTTCTTGATTGGCATCAAATTTAAGTAAATTCATATAAATCTCATCGTCATTGAGTCTATTCCCTTTTCTTTTACCCATTGCAATGAGTTTGTCCACTTCAGCTTTAAGTGATAATGTTTCCATTCTATTTTCTCCATATATAAATTTTCTTAGTTAACAAACGAAGATTTCAAAACTGATAATTCTTTGCTCAAGTTTCCAATCTTTGTCAATAATTCAGTTCTCTTTGATAAATCTGTGGAATTCTTGTATAATGTTTCTAGGTCGCGAATTTCTATTTCCAAAGTTCGCATTTTGTTTACATTTAGCGAATTTAAGTACTCCTGCTTGTCCTTCTCTTCGCTGGTTGAAAATTTGAAGTTGACCAGTTCTGCAATGTCTGCATCCTCGTCAAGGTTAAAAATATCATATAAATCGCTTATGCGGAATTCTATTCCATTGTCTTTCTTAGACATTATAAGTGCATAAAGCCTTTGATAATTAGTATTGACAAAACTTAAATTAACATTATCCAAAACATAAGGTTTTTTGTGAATAATGCTAGAAAGTATAATTTTATCCGCTTTTTGATAAGCGTCACTGAAATTTTGTGCTATTTGTGACAAGTCGCGTTTAGGCTCAATTTTCTTAGTTAAAGATGACATCGCATTATTCAATGATTCGCGTACGACATTATTGGCTACATTTGCATATTTTGCAATTAAATTGACATAAACATCGGCTTCTGCAAGCGTTGGTAAAGTCTTCAATAAATCTATTGCTTTCTTCAAAAACTCTGAACGAGATTCATTGGATGTCATTTTAGATTGTTCAGCAAGTGTACGCAATTTGTAATCCATTACTTCTTCTGCGTTGTCAATTAATTTTTGAAAGGCTTCTTTGCCTTGACTTTTCAAAAATTCGTCTGGGTCTTGTCCATTTGGAATATTGATTATCTTGACTTTTAAGTTCGCATTTTGCAAAATGTCTAATGCACGGAAAGTGGCTTTATGACCCGCATTGTCTCCATCATAACAAACTAGAACATTGTCACACACTTTCTTTAAAATGCGTGCATGCTGTTCAGTGAGAGCAGTGCCTTGCGTAGCAACGGCATTTTGAAACCCATACTGATGTAGCATTATAATATCTATTTGCCCTTCCGCTAAAATTAAGGTATCAAAATGTTGAGATCGCTTAGCGTCCATAACCTGTTTCAAACCAAAGATTGCTTTAGACTTATCAAATACAATAGTTTGCCTAGTATTTTTGTACTTAGCCACATCTAATTCATTATCTAAAATTCTTCCCGAAAACCCTATTACTTCTCCATAGGTATTATAAATAGGAAAAACAAGGCGTTCGGCTACAGCATCAAATAGTTTGCCCTTTGATTCACTTATTATCCCTGCTTGTAATAATGTGTCGTTGTCATAGCCCAATGTCTTGAGTTTTGTAATAATGAGTTGAAAATTGGGACTATACCCAATTTCAAAATTTTCTAATGAACTTCTATTGATTCTTCGGTCTTTTAGATATCTTTGCGGTTTGATAGCGGTTTTATCATAAATCTGCGCTTTATAGAACTCCTTTGCATCATACAAGGCTTTAAGCACTTGTTTTTTTAATTGATTTTGCTTAGCAATTGTAGCCATATCGGCTTGAGAATCATATTGCACTTCCATCCCTACAGACTTAGCCAAGAATTCTACTGCTTCCATAAAACTCAAGCCTTCCATCTTCTTAATAAAAGTGATTATGTCCCCCGACTCTCCACATCCAAAACAATGATAAAAGCCCTCGAATTCGTCTATTGAAAACGATGGTGTCTTCTCATAATGGAATGGACATCTTGCCCAATATGTTCTTCCCTTTTTTGTAAGCTCAAGATATTTAGACGCAATTTGGGTAAAACTACAGCGAGATTTTAGTTCTGCTATAAATCCATCTTTTAATTTGCCTTCCATTGTATAAAAACAACTCCCAATTTTCCCTAAAAATCGCGTTCTATGATATTATACAACCAAAAAACGCAATTTTCCTTTTTTTTGTCAAAATTTTTAAAATTATGTATAAATTCTGTCGACTGCACCACTCAATATACCTTTTAACGACTTCAAATCGCTATCATTTATGTCTATTTGTAATAACTCAAGAAATTTATGTGATTTGAATATTTTAAACAAATTAATTATTTCTGCTTTCATATAAATGCTATCATAATTTCTACAGTCTGTACAGACAATGCTATTTTGCCTTATATCAAAGTAAGCGTCACCAAGAATAATTTTTCCACAACTAAAACACACTTCAGCATTTATGCCATAGCCAAGCATATTCAATAACTCTATATAAAATTTACTAATCAATAAATTAGTCTTATCTAAATGTTTTTCTAGTACAGTCAAGTATGTTAGCAATAGCAAAAATGGTCTTTCACTCGCTTGTGAAAGACAAGACTTATCAATAGCCTTTAATGCTGAGCAGGCATCTAGATACGCATCATAATCTGTAGTTAAATTCATAAAACTATTCTTAGGTGATACCTGCGTAACTACATCATATCCCTTGCCTTTCACAACCAAAAACTCCCCAAAGAAGAATGGTTGTCCTGCAAAGCGTTGCTTTGCTTTAGGGCGTTTGCATCCTTTCAATATTACATTTTGCTTACCAAAATCAGCAGAAAAAATTGTGAGAAGTTTATCATAATCTCTATAGTCTTTAGCACTTAAAACTATTGCGTCACATTTTTGTTCGTTACTCATTCTATTCCTTCGTGTGCGTTTTGTCTACATCATTTTCGATGGTTAAAAACGGAAACCACTCAGGATGAACAATTATATTTTTTAGGTTTCTATAACCTATATTCCCTGTCTTATAGAAAGCCTTATCTAATAACTTGATTAATTCGTTCTTTTGTTCGTTCATAATTTGCCTCCGTTTTATTATTTGCATTATATGACAATATATGTAGACTAAATTTCATCATATATCGTCCGGATTAAATCCTAATTCATTCAATAAACTATTGCTATCGTTCCAATTCTCCTTAACTTTGACCCATAAATCCATAAAAATTTTTGTGCCAAATATTTTCTCTAGTTCTTGTCTTGCTCTCTGTCCTATATTTTTGAGCATTTGACCATCTTTGCCAATTATTATTCCTTTGTGCGACTGTTTATCGCAGTAAATGGTAGCGGTGATATTTAAAATATTGCCGTCTTTTTCCATTTTTTCAACTTTAACACCTATTCCGTGTGGTATTTCCTCGCGAATCAAGTAAAGTGCTTTTTCGCGAATAATCTCACTTACTAGAAATTCATCATTCTTTTTCGACTGCAAATCTTCGTCTTGATAATATTTAACCGTATCAGACAAGTATGGGTCTATGAGTTCTAGCAATACATTCAAATTCTGTCGTTTTTTTGCTGAGATAAAAACTATCTCTTTAAATGAATTATTGTCTTTCAATTTTTCAATCTGTGGATAAATTTTACTTATAGACGATTCATCCACCTTGTTTACTACTAAAAATGTAGGTATTTTCTTTGTGTCAATTTTTTTAAGCGGTGTGGCTATTTGCTCATACAATACTTTGGACGCATCCACAAGCAATAGTATGACATCTACATCACTAAGCGCCGAATCTATGCTCTTATTCATAAATTTGTCAAGGCTATTCTTTGGTTTATGAATCCCTGGGGTATCGACAAACACTATCTGTCGGTCTGGGGTATTATAAACGCCTATGATTTTATTGCGTGTAGTTTGAGGCTTTGGTGTAACAATGGAAACCTTTTTCTTAAGCAAAGCATTGATTAATGTGGATTTGCCCACATTTGGCAAGCCTATAAGTGCCACAAACCCTGATTTAAATTCCATAACTATCTCCTCAATTTCATTTTTTCCATAGTTTTGTCTTGTAAGTCAAACATTATTGCACGCTCAAATTCTGCTTCGTGGTCAAGCCCTAGCAAATGCAAAAGTCCGTGCACTGCTAAGAAACATATTTCTCTTTCTATGCTGTGCCCATATTCTTGGCTCTGTTCCACTGCCACATCATAACATATGAACAATTCGCCAATGTAGACTTTCTTCTCTTCTCTATCGTAATCATAAGGATAATTCTTTTCACAAATTTTATTTTGTAGTCCATTCTCTAGCATTCTAAAGGAAATCACATCTGTAGGTCTATCTTTATGCCTATATTCCACATTCAATTCTTGTATTTTTTCCTTGTCTACAAAAGTTAAAATTGCATAGAAATTCTTGCTTTTCTGTCCAACTATTTTACACAAAGTTTTAGATGCCTTTTGTAAGAGCTTTTCATCAATAGGATAATTGTGTTCATTAATTATCTTAAACATATAACCACCCTTTCTCTTCTGTTCTTTGTTTAAGAAATTATAGCACACTTTTGCCTATTTAACAACAATTTTTGTAAACTTTTAAATAATTTTTTGGTTGATGACAAAACTTACCGAGATAGTCACATTATCCCCATTATTCGACACATCGAGTATTACATTATCATATTCTTCTATTTTTAATTGTTCTTGTGCTAATTTTATAGCGTTTTCTTGCAAATTTTCAATATCATTTAAATCTATATTGATACTTTTTTCAATAAGTTCGTACAATGTATGTTCTACTACTTTAATAGGCAATGGAGATTCCAAATAATAAGATTTTTCTTCACTTTCAAAATACTGAAAATTACAATGACTTTGAGATAATATAGGTATTCCACATATGTACAAATCACAATATTTGTAGGTATTCCCACTCCTTTCTAAAACTGTGTCCGTGCTAAAATATGTCCTATTATAAGTATAATATACATCCGCATAAACTTCACCCATTGCTTTTGATGCTATTTGATTGCCTTCACTATCAAGTACATAATTACCAATTAAAGTTTGACCTTTTACGACCTTATCGCCCACTTTAACTAAGGCCGTCCCTGCATTGGTTTTTATACTTGTAATAACGCAATCATAATTAGACACCAAAGATCTTGTATTGTCTAAAATAGTTTCATTATTTATCTTTTCACTGATTGTAACTATGAGAGAAGTCCCAACCACATTCACTGAAACTAGTCCAACATCTTCGACATTGTGCAGTATAGCATTCTCTACTTTTTCTAAATCTAAACTTTTCTTATTTACCCCTATAATAGCTCCACTATCTTCTAACGCTTCAACTATTTGCATTTCGTCTATATTCTCTAACCCATAAACTTTATACTGCCAAATATGTTGCGAATAAGCAAAACAACATACAAAAACGATACAAAGCGTGATTAGAATAGCTATATTTTTTTTAAAAAAATCTTTAAGATTTTCATACTTTGGCGTTCTAACTAACTCCACTTTATAATTAGAATTGCCATAAAGTTCAAGTATCCGTGGAACATTTCTATAGTCTGTATTGAATATTAAAGCGTCTTCTTTAAATTCTATATCAAAAACAATAATTTTTCGGTTGGAGAGAGCATTTAAGAAATTCTGGAGATTTTCACCTTTAACTAATATTTTCGATTTTCTCATTTACTCCCCCTATTTAATCTACAATAGAAAGTGTCAAAATGTTGCCTTTGACACGAATTTCATTTTTAGATAGTTCTTCAATTTCTAGATTTTGCCCTTGAATTGCAAGTTTTTTCTTCTTTAAATACACGATAATTTCTTCGCTAGTACAATGATTTAAACCACGCGAACCCATTAAATACAAATAACCTTTACAAAAATAACATTTGTATTCTAGTTCTTGCAAATCTCTTTTTAAAAACTCCAAATATTCCATAAATTACCTTTCTATAATATATTAATTATATTTATTTAATATTATAAAAAAGTACAAATAATTGATTTAACTACATATAAATGCAATATTGCTTATAAAAATGATAGTTATACTCGCAATTTTGTGTAAATATATATTATATGCTATTAATTACAAAAAAATGAGCAGGACAATGTCCTGCACCTGTGGTCTTGGGCCTATACAAGTACTTACTTGGTATATTTCTTTCAAAGTATTGACCAATGTCGTACGCAAGTCAACTTGACCTGTGGTCTTGGGGAGTGTCATTAGCCTACTTTATTATTTAATAATTATACTTTATGCTTGTAAAAGCACAAAATATTATTTTTAAGTTTTTAGTACTAGGTTTGACTAGTACCCTTCTCAATGCCATAAGTGCAGTCGACTTGCATACGGGTTTCCCGTTTTGAAAGAACCTACTAGTAATTAATAGCACAAGCCTAAGACCACGCCACGGGGTGGCATCACCCCTACTAGGGTTCTAGGGGATGGAAAATCCCCTAGAAATTCCTTTTGTCTACACTCTCAAATGGTAATAAGTCACCGTAATTTATTTTGTCTTTTTATCTAATACATCACCAAATAGCAATGCTTTCATTTCTGGCGAAAGATTTTTTATTTCTTCTGCCATTTCACTTGTCTTTTCGGTAGTCAAGCCTTCGCCTTCTGGTCTATTTGGCTGTTCTGCCTTACTTGGAGCATCATTATCGCTTTCGGCATCCCAAGCTTCATCAGGTTCGGTGAAGTTTGGATTATCGCTTTCACCTTCCGCTAATGTGTTCTTAGCTGCTTCTTCCGCTTCTTTTTGTGCTTTGAGTTCCGCTTCTCTCTTTTGTTTTTCTTTTAACTCCGCCCACGCTATATCGCTTGGTCTAATAAATACATTCTTTTGTTTTTCTTTTTTCTTCTTTTCTTTCTTCTCTTTTGGTACTTTCTCTTTTTTCTTTTTCTCTTTCTTTTCTTTTGGTTTCTCTTCTTTTGGCGCTTTTGCTTTCGCTTTTGTCTTAACCACAATTCTAGAACCTATTATGATAAAGAAAATAAGAAGAACTGCAAGTAGTGCCCATATTATTACTGACATCAATTCACCTCATAACTCAAAATTTAAGAGTGCATAATGCACCCTTATTATTCATTATTCTCTTCAGTCTTTGTAGCCTTCTTTTTATCCTTACCATCGTGAGTAGGTGCTTCAAGAGCTGTTTTACTTGTAGTACCTGCAAGAGAATTTCTCATAGAAGTATCTGCTACCATATTTTGCATACGATAGTAATCCATTACTCCTAATTGCCCATTGCGGAATGCTTCAGCCATTGCCTTTGGCACTTCAGATTCATCAAGCAATACTTGTGCTTTCATCTCTTGAGTGCGTGCAATCATTTCTTGTTCAGCGGCTTCTGCCATTGCTCTACGCTCTTCCGCTTTTGCTTGCGCGACTTGTTTGTCTGCATCCGCTCTAGCTACTTTCAATTTTGCACCAACATTCTTACCGACATCTACATCTGCAACATCTATAGACAAAATTTCGTACGCAGTACCTGCGTCCAAATTCTTATCCTGCACCGTTTTAGAAATTAAGTCAGGATTTTCAAGAATTTCATTGTAATTTTTTGCACCAACTGTAG
>CALWAB010000086.1 GCA_944372745.1 uncultured Clostridia bacterium
ATACAAATATAATTTATACAAATATAATACAAATTAGTTTTAATATTTTTCATTGCCTTTATATGTTATGTAATGAACATTTATTGAAAATAGTAAATTTGACAAAATTTTTATTTTTATTAAACAACGGGTTTAACATATTATGCTTAAATACTTGTTAAATTGGCAAAAATTTGTTATAATTGTAGCAAATTCTAATTTAGAGGTTAAAAATGAACTTTATAACAAGATTATTTGCTTCGGACAATGCTAGAGCATTGGATAAGATTGAGAAAACAATATCAAAGATTGAAGCATTAGACGAAGAGTACACACAGAAAACTGATGAAGAACTCACACAGAATACACAGTTATTTAAGGAGCGTTTGCAAAATGGCGAAACACTAGATGACATTTTGCCAGAAGCGTTTGCTACTGTTCGTGAAGCGGCTAAGCGTGTGCTTAATATGAAGCCTTATCATTGCCAACTTATTGGTGGTGTGGTATTGCACCAAGGCAGAATTGCTGAAATGAAGACAGGTGAAGGTAAGACATTGGTTTCTACACTTCCTGCATACTTAAATGCGTTGACGGGTAAAGGCGTTCATGTTGTTACAGTCAATGAGTACCTAGCAGAGCGTGACGCACAGTGGATGGGCAAAGTGCATAAATTCTTGGGGCTTACAGTCGGCGTCACATTGTCAGGAATGAGTCCACAAGACAAAAAGGCGGCTTATGCTTGCGACATAACTTATGGTACAAACAATGAATTTGGCTTCGACTACCTAAGGGACAATATGGTAGGTGACTTAAGCCAAAAAGTGCAAAGGGGACAAGAATTTGCCATAGTCGACGAAGTCGATAGTATTTTAATTGACGAAGCGAGAACTCCTTTGATTATTTCAGGGCGTGGTTTTAAATCTAGCGAAGACTACAAGACTGCAGATAGATTTGTTAAATCTTTGAAACCTGAAGATTATGAGATAGACGAAGAAAAAGACCGTGTGCGTTTGACTGACAGCGGTATTTCAAAGGCAGAAAAATTCTATAAAGTAGAAAGTCTATACGATGTAGACAATATGGAATTAAACCAATTTATCAATAATGCACTTACTGCAAATACAAGAAAATTTCGTGATACGCATTATATTATTCAAGATGACGAAGTCGTATTGGTTGACGAATTTACTGGCCGTCTTATGCCGGGACGCCGTTTGAGTGAAGGACTTCACCAAGCGATTGAAGCAAAAGAAGGCGTTACAATCAAAGATGAAAGTGCTACACTTGCAACTATCACATTCCAAAATTACTTTAGAATGTACAAGAAGTTGTCAGGTATGACAGGTACTGCTAAGACTGAAGAAACGGAATTTAGAAAAATTTACGGACTTGATGTTGTTACAATTCCTACAAATAGACCTATTCTTAGAATTGACGAACCAGATATTGTGTACACGACTATTAAAGGTAAGAATAAGGCGGTAGTTGAAAGAATTCGCGAGGCGTACGAACGCCAACAACCAGTGCTTGTAGGTACAGTATCTGTCGCTAAATCTGAAGAATTGAGTGACGAACTCAAAAAAGCAAAAATTAAGCATGTTGTATTGAACGCTAAAAATCACGAACAAGAGTCTGCTATTGTCGCACAAGCTGGTAAAAAGGGTGCAGTGACCATTGCTACAAATATGGCTGGTCGTGGTACGGATATTTTGCTTGGTGGTAACCCAGAATTTCTTGCAAAACAAAAATTGAAAGAAATGGGCTTTACTGATGCACAAATAGAATTGGCTACAGCTTATCATATTGTCGACAATGACGAAATTAAGCGTGCAAGAGAAGAGTACAATAAATACTATGCACAATTTAAAGAGCAAACGGATAAAGAGAAAGAAGAAGTTGTAGAATTGGGTGGCTTACTCATAATTGGTACAGAGCGTCACGAGAGTAGGCGTATAGATAACCAGTTGCGCGGTCGTGCTGGTCGTCAAGGTGACCCAGGACGCAGTGTGTTCTATATTTCTCTAGAAGATGACTTGGCTAGAATTTTCGGTGGCGACAAACTTAAGTCAATAGCAAACTTCTTCAAAATGCAAGAAGACGAACCAATTCAACTCAAAATGTTGTCAAGACAAATAGAAGCGGCACAAAAGAGAATTGAAGGCAATAACTATGCACAAAGGCGTTATTTGATTGAATATGACGATGTATTGAACCAACAAAGAAGCCTTATATATGCAGAACGCGACAAAGTGCTTTCAGGTATTGATATGCACGACCAAGTTTGTCAAATGCTAGAAGAACAAGTGGAAAATGTATTGAATGACATTGTTGACCCTAATAAAGTTTGGTCAGAATGGGATTTGGAAGAAATTAATAAAGAACTTGAAGAAAGTTTCTTTGAAAAAGGTGAAAATTTCATTACAGAAGACAAAATTCAAGATATGGAACTTCCTGAACTCATTGACCTTGTCAAGAAAGAAGTTATGACACGCTTTGAGAATAAGAAAAAAGAATTTGATGAACTTGGATTAATGCCATTTGATTATATAGAGCGTATCATTATGCTTAGAGTGGTCAACCACTTCTGGATGGAACACATTGACACTATGACGAACTTAAAGCGTGAGATTGTCACTCAAGGCTTTGGTAACCAAGACCCAATCATACCATATAAGCGTGAAGCAAATATGCTATACTTTGATATGATTGAGAAGATTCACAGAAATGTGGCAATGGGACTATATAAGATGCAAAAACCTGTTGTGCAAGTGCGTGAACGCGTAAATCCTTATAGTACAAAAGCACAACAAGAAGGGCAACAAACTAATTCACCAGAGCCAAAGCGTCAAGCAAAATCTGACAAAGTGTGCGGAAGAAATGACCCTTGTCCTTGTGGAAGCGGTAAAAAATATAAAAACTGCTGTGGTAAAAACGCTTAATAAATTTATTAATAAAGGTTTAGGTGGGAAACTCCACCAGGGCATGTTCTAAAAGTTTTGCATAAATTTTTGATAATTAAAAACTTTTAATTTGTGTTGTGAAGGTTTACAATTTGTTGTAAACCTTTTCTAAATCAATGGGCATTGGCGAGTACCTAAATACAAATACTAAAAAATATATTTAGTGCGTGATAACGCAGGGGGGGGGGGACACCCGTGGTATGGTCTTTGGGTAGTACTTAGATACAACTTAAGTGCTCAATAATTATACTTTGTGCTTGTCAAAGCAGGGGTGATGCCACTCCGTGGCGTGGTCTGGTTAAGTGCCTAGACACAACTTAGTACTTAAATAATATACTTAGTGCGTGATAACGCACTAAGCTATACATTTTTAAGTTCCTAGTACTAGGCTTGGCTAGTGGTACTCCCCAAGACCACAGGTCAAGGGTACTAGCGTACGGCAGTGGTCACCACATTGAGAGAACTTACAAAGTTTGTACTAGCACAAACTTTAGACCACGCCACGGTGGGGCATCCCACCTCTAGGGTCATAGGGGATGAAATCCCCTATACACAAACAATGGGTGAAGGGGAACGAGTAGTTTCCTTTCGTATTTAGCGTATGGCATTGGATTTAAAAGAATTAATTTAAAATATATTTTATTGAGAAATTTGTAACAACATAAATATTTAGAATATTGACAAAATAATTTTTCGTGATATAATAATTTTACGAGGTAAAAAATGAATTATACACACGATAATTTGACCACAAAAGAAAAAATAATACTTGCAGTTGTTTTAAAACATAACGATTACGATACAATGTATGATTATAATGAATGCAATGGTGAAATGTCTTTGACTGAAGCAGGCGAGAGTTTTTTAAAACGATGTTACATATTAGAACGCAGTTATAGAATACCTTTTACTGTAATTAGTTATTTTAGAGCAGTAAATGCCATTAAGGAAGTATCAAATTATATAAATATTGATACAAACGATGAAAAAATTTTGCAATTACACCTTTTAGACGAATGTGATTTTAGGGTAATAGGTAAAAATTGTGTTTTAACACCAATGGCTGTTGCAAAAATTATAGCAGAAGATAAGGCTAGGGTGGAACAGCAAGTATTACAAACTATACGCAAACAAAATCAAATAAACGGCATTGAA
>CALWAB010000087.1 GCA_944372745.1 uncultured Clostridia bacterium
AATTTTTTCCCATTTTCCCCTTTTTTCGCCATTTTTTATCCCTTTTACAATTGCGTCCGTGTGTGTCACATCTGTAAAATGTAGGTTATTCCTTGCTTTTTTTAAAAAATTCACTAGAAACTATTTAGTGCAAAAATTTTCAATTAAATTAAAATTTTAGTATTTAATACTCACTAAACATAAGATTCAAGTCTGTAAATAGTTAAGAATTGATTTGGACTAATTTATCTTTATTGAGTTTGGATATCAATACAAAACAAAAATAAAACATATAGTCTGCAGTACTATATGCCTTATAATTCATTCTCAAAAATTAGCTCGTACCCAAAGATATTGTCAAATCTGCTTCTATAGTGCCTGAACTAGGATTTATATAATACTCTCTTGTGTTCTGCCATGTTACTAAAATAACATACAACAATTCAGCATCATAATAAAATTCAAGTCCAGTGCCTACTTGCGTAAATGTCGTTCCATAAGGAACACTAATAGACTGATGCGATATGCTTGATACAGTTGAATTTGTTTTAAATGTCACAGTATAGTACTGTAAAGACTGAGTAAAGTTAAGTGTCACCTGAATTGTAATAATGAGATTAAAAAACTATAATTTATGTAATTTAGGTGAATTATTCTATGAAAAATGTTGATGAAAAAATTGATATAGAAATCAGTCAAAGAGTTGGCAATATTATAAAGGAATTGCGTTTAATGAAAGGATTAAAACAAAATGAAGTGGCTAAACTTCTGAATCTTCCTTTGACTACTTACAATGCCTATGAACTTGGTTACAATCGTCAACACGCAGAGTTAATTATAGAATTAGCGTCTTTATATAATGTCACAACTGACAGAATATTAGGAATAGAAGACAAACAATATGTACCATTATCAATAATTACCATAAATGATGAAGGTATGCGTCAAGTTCACTCACTTAATAATGAGCAATTTAAAATTATACAAGCAATATTAAATGTCTTTGAACCTATAGATAAATAATTTTATAGGTTTATTTTTTCTAAATTATTATGTGAGTCAAAAAGTATAACTTTATTAATAAAACCTACGGTACAATTCATTGCACCATAGGTCAAATAAACTAATTAACTTCTTAAAATTAAATGACAAACATAATCACGCAATTGCTTGAATTCTAGTAGCATAAGTTGACCAATTAGTGGCACTCTTATATGCTTCGACACTCTCGTTCGGCACATATATATTACAATTAGTATTATTAAATACACCTGTGCCTAAAGTAGGTGGAGTTAATGCATTACAAGTGATTTGTGTCAAATTTGAACAATTATAAAACGCACTTAATCCTATACTATTAACTGTATTTGGAATAATTAATTCACCAGACATTTGGGTGCAATTATAAAATGCTCTATTACCTATTGTTGTTAATTGGCTTCCCTCAGCAATTTGTATGCCAGATAACCCAGTACAACCATTAAATGCATCACCTGCAATATTAGTAACACTTGAAGAAATATATACAACACCTGTTATGCTTGAACAATTCCTAAACGCATTTGTATTGATTGTATTGACTCCTTCAGGAATATTTATTGTTCCGCTTAAATTGCTACAGCCACTAAAAGCACTCACCCCAATGGTCCTTAGAGTAGCAGGAAGAAATAACTCGCCTTCCATATTGGAACAGCTACTAAATACCCTATTCCCAATAGATTGTAACTGACTATTAGAGTCTATTTCTAAAAGAGATATATTAGTACAACCATTGAATGCATCATTAGATATACTAATAACCGTATAAGGGATATATAGACGCCCATTTAAAGCACTACAATTTCTGAATGCGGAAGCACCTATAGTTGTAACTCCAACAGGGATTATTAAATCACCACTTAAATTACTACAATCATTAAATACACTTACTCCAATAACAGTTAGTCCAATTGGTAAAGCTAAGTTCCCACTAATACTAGAACAGCCATCAAATGCCCTATTCCCAATCGAAGTAACACTAGAAGGAAGTTTTAACTCATTTGTAATACCGCTACAACCATTAAACGCATCTGCTCCTATTGTTTCAAGTAAGCTATCTTGTGCAAAATTTAAGTTTTGTATCCCGCTACACCCATCAAAAGCGTTTGCACCTATACTCTTGACACTTGAAGGGATATTTAAATTACCACTCAAACCTACACATCCCATAAAAGCACCACTTCCAATATCCACTATTTGACAACCATCTTCAAAAGTTAATGAAGTAATTTCTGTATTTCCGCGGAACGCATTTGCTCCGATTGCCTTAACGCCCGCAGGAATTTGTAAACTTGGAGTATTACATCCTGCAATAATACTACTTGTTTTTGTTTCTATTAATAATGTATTCTGACTATTACCCTCGTAATTGTCATTATTAGGCACAACTTTAATACTTGTAAGACTTGTACAACCGTACAGAATGTTAGTCCCTATAGTATTGACACTGCTAGGTATATTAATATTAGTTAAACTCGTACAACCATTAAATGCTCTATCACCTATTTCTTTAAGTCCATCGTTTAAAATGATAGTTTCCAAAGTTGTATTATTGCTAAATGCTTGTGGCGTAATACTCAATGTATCATCCTTAACATTTACATAATTAGTTGAATTTGTTCCATCATACAAAACCCTTTGTATGTATATCACCCCATCTACTATGTTAATGCCGTCTGCTCCATTTGTCTTATTGGCAAACCATAATGTATTATTAAATGCATTTTCGTCTATAGTTTCTACACTACTAGGGATGCTTATGTTCGCTAAATTTGTACAACCATTGAATGCATTAGCCCCTATATGCTTAAGCCCTTGTAGCATTACCACTTTAGTTAGACCATCTAAATTTTCAAACGCACTATTGGTGATTGCTACTGTGTCATCCTTTAATGTAATTTCTCCACTTGCTTGTCCGCCGTCATACAAGACTTTTTGTATATAGACTAATTCTCCGTCTTGATATATTCCGTCTGTGCTACTATTTCTATTCTCGTACCAAGCACAATTTGTGAATGTACCTGATGATATGTTCTCTATGGATTTAGGGAGTATAATTGTATCTAATGACAAACAATTATTAAAAGCATTATTAGTTAATGTATTAACAGTAGGTGGAAGTATTACTCTTGTTAAAGTCGAATTAGCATTAGTATCGCCTACAATAGTTTTAACATTGGAAGCCACAACGGCATTTGTGATATTGTGTTCTAATGCTACATTTTTAATATTTACAGTATTTTCGCTTTCTGCCGAAACATTAGGCGTCAAATATGTAGCATATAAAATTGTGTCCCCATTGGGCATATCATACCATTCATTTAAATTGTAATAAGCATAATCCAAAGTATAAAAATTACTATCATTTATTAATGTATCTGCGAAAAAGTAAAATTCTTGCGTGCCAATCTCACTTGCTGGCATTTCGCCTATAATCATAAATTGATTATCACTATATCGAATCTCATTGTCACCATTCCCGCCATTCATATTTAAACTTACCGTTTGTAAAGTATAGGCTTTATTGTGGTCAAACCCTATTTCTCCAGTATAGGATATTTCATTTTTATGAATGTTATCAAAAGTATTAGAATTATCTACAATTAGCGTAATAGTGAAGTTTAGCGGAGTGACAGTCTTGAAATCTTCATCGCTACTAAATGTAAAGTTTTGCAAATATTGTAATATATTTATTGCTGTGCCTTTCGCTACACTTGTAGTAGAAATTGATTCAAATACATATTCATCACCTGATACATTTGTCAATGCACTCATTGTGTATCCATCGAATTGATAAGTATTTGCACCAAAACTTATACCGCTTGTAAGTCCATCAAATTCATATATGACTTTTATGTAATAATTAGGCAATTCGGCTTGATTGCTTATGCCCACATTGAATGGAGACAAGCTGTCTATAGACTGTCCAACATCTGTACTATCACCATAAGTCAAGGCATTGTCTTTGAAGAACAATTTAAAATTGTCATCTAAGGTCAATGGTGGTGTGCTAAATTCAAATGTAACTGAACCTGTTGTAGTTTTTTTCTCTTTAAATGCACCTGTCGTTTAACATAATATCAATAGCATCAAAGATAACAACAAAATAACTAATGAAAATATAAATAAAAACTTTTGAGTATTATTCATATTTGTCATTTTATTATTTAAATGTTTATTTTTATTTATACCTAACATATTGCCAACCTTCCTTTTTTAATGATATATTTTTTAAATATCGTACTAAATCTAGTAATAGTATTTTTAGCAATATGTACATATTTATTTATTCTAATTGCGTAGAATAAGTAAAAACTTAATAATACACACCCCCCTACTTTCTTGAATTTTTCTAACATCCTTTTTTGCTCCTTTCGCCTGCTCACTTGTATTTAATTTATTGTACCATAAAATTTATAAATTTCAAAGTATTTTTTCTATACTTTTTAGATTTAAAATCTTGAAATAAATAAAACACTTGAAAAACAAAAAGACAAGATAAGAAATAAAATTTGCTCTATTTATTCGGTTTGATATTTAAATAAAATAATATATAATTACATTTAGGAGAAAAAATGAATAAAGCAATAATAGGCATAGTAGCAAAACACAGAAATTTGAACGAAAGGCGAATGAATACCACTATTCGTGATGAAGTCAAAAATGCGATATTTGACAATGGTGGCATTGCTATAGGTATATTGTCCCCTCAAAATTATATGGAATTAA
>CALWAB010000088.1 GCA_944372745.1 uncultured Clostridia bacterium
CCCTATAACCCTAGAGGTGGGATGCCCCACCATGGCGTGGTCTAAAGTTCGTACTAGTACTTGCTTTGTAGGTTCTCTCAAAGTAGTGACCAATGCTGTACTATAGTCGACTGCACCTATGGTCTTGGAAGGTGACACTAGCCCACTTTAGTACTAAGAACTTAAAAAATTTTATTTTGTGCTTTAACAAGCACAATTATAATTTATTTAGTACTGAAGTTGTGTCTAGATATCTTATCTTGGCATTCTAATTAAGCATTTGGATCAGCTGGCGTATCATTATTATGTTGCACACTAACATCTATGTCCTTGACTGTATTAGCCTTATCAAGCTCATTACGCAAAACGACTTTTCGTTCAGAACTTAGATACAAAGTTAAGCCCTTGCCTGCGTATCCTTTCTCTTTAAATGTATCAGCATTTTCGCACATTTTCCAATTAGTCATTATATCGCCAATTCTTTTGTCAATATAACTTTCTACTTTTTTATCAAAGCCGTTAGTAATATCGACTTTCTTATTGTCTTGCTTGTGTGTTCTTTTGACATTAATAACCCCATCAAATCTTTGGACAAGCGAAATAAAATCATCCAAAGTCGCATACTTTACAAATGACATTGCAAAGTCTTTGTCCGCTGTAGATGCTTTTGAAATTTGAATTAATTTTATTTCTTCCTCTGGAGGCAAGAACAATTTTGACATAGGCGTCAAATCAAATAATGCACCAGTAGGTTTATAAGTATCAAGCAAATACTTTAAAAATTGTAAATAATAATACCTATCGTATATATTTCTACCAAGTTCCCCAAACGCTTGTTCCATTTTTTGCCTTTCTATATTTTGGTATCCTAAATCCCAAGCATTCTTCATAGGAATAAGTTTGTTATTTTGTTGAGGGTCGCGATAGTTCATACGCTTTCTAAGTTCGTACATACGATTATATAGTTCTATTTTTTCTGCAATACCTGAATGATAAATCTTATCCGCATAATTCCCTTTAATACCATGCCTGTATCTCAATCTCTCTTCACCAGACATACTTTCAGGATTGGTATTTGTCAAATTGTATAATGACAACGCAGGGTCTTTTTCTTTCAATGTTTCATAAAATTTATCTGCGTCACCATCGCTTGTGCCTTTATCCATAAGTTCTTGTTGCATTTTTTGACAACTACTTACCAAACTTTTAGTCGCTTCCATTGATGGCAAAAACAACAACATATCTATTGGATAAGCATTTCCAAAATGGAATAATTTTTCATAATCATTAGCCAAATAATCTCTATCAAAATTTGGGTCCCCTATCAAACAAAAACTGCTCTTATTACTTTTACCTATATACGCTTGCTT
This sequence comes from uncultured Clostridia bacterium, assembly GCA_944372745.1. GTDB lineage: Bacteria > Bacillota > Clostridia > Christensenellales > UBA1242 > CAKVOD01. The sequence continues at coordinate 1,350 of CALWAB010000088.1, forward strand.
GTCCTTTGTTACCTTGCCAATAACACTTCCGTCGGTATCAATAAGTTCATAATTTTCACAAGCATTTTTGACTTGGTCTAAATCAACGCGAACTATATTGAGCAATTCTTGCACAAATGCTGAATATGTCAATCCCCTATTAGATACTTTTCTAGTCTTCCAAGCGTCCGCAAACGCTGGTGTCACTTCCATATAGATATAAAAATTATTTCCGTCTGACTTTCTAACCAAATTAATAAGGCTAGAATTTTTTTGTCGTGCAGTAATAAAACATTGCATAAATGTCTTTTTGTCTGCTTCACCGTCCTTTAATGTGCCTTGTGCTACAGGAATTTTATTTAATTTTTGAATTAAATCATCATTATCAATAAATACTGTATGATTAACCATATCTACATAATCTTTATCCAATTTTCCCGTAAGCTGTTTACGACTATGATGTCCACCTGTGGCTATATTATATTCAATCAATGTATTGTATTTTGACACCATTTTAATGCTTTTATATGGGTCTTTGTTTTCTTCATTTACTTCATCCTTTTTTATAAAGTAAAAAAGATATGATTGACCATCGCGTCTAAAAATTTTAGTCTTGACAATATCGCCATCTTTGACCCCCATTTTAGCAAAACCCAAGGCATTATTTATTTGCCTTTCTACATATTCTACATCGCGAGCATTACTCACATAACACAATTTGTAGTTCTCAAATTCTGGTATAGACTTTGCCTGTTCTATTATATTCATAATATAATTTTCATCATAGTTTTGTTCTTTTGTTTCCATAATTAACCTCTTAAGTTATTATACCAAAAGTTAATGCCTTTAGTCAATATAAAATGAATTTTTGACACTTGAATTTTCTTTACTCTAAAAAATATTACCCATTATTTAGCATGTAGACAAGTAGATTTTCTATGGAACTACCCGTTCCCTAGAACCTTTAGGCAAGGACGGGCGTCCTTAACCTGTGGTCAAAAAAACGCATAAAACTAAGTTTTTAGCGTAAAAATTTAAAAATAATTACTTTGTTTTCTATTTTTAGTTTATCTACATCCTGAAATAAATTGCTTAAAAATTTAATTTATTTATATATTAACATAATTTAAACTCATTTTTTAATACACAAAATTTCGTTTGCATCCAATCCCAATAATTCGCATAAATTTGCAAATGTATCAAGACTTGGCATTGCTCTACCTGACATATATTGTGCTATTGTTTGTGGCTTTACATCTAACTTTTGTGCTATTCTTGATTGAGATATTCCACTCAATTTAATTGCTTCTATCAACTTCTTTCGTATTTCTTCTAATGTAATCATTTTTACTCCTTATTGAAGTATTTTATAATAAATATTTTTAAAAAACTTAAGTTATAACTATTGGTTATAAAAAAAATTAAAAAAGTAAAAAATAATCATATAAAAACAAATTTCTTATTTTTTTTACAGGCAATGCTTGTTTTTTAATTTTTTTGTTTTTTTATTTACTATAATACAGTTGAAAAGGAGGTTAAAATGACTAAAAAAGAAAAAGAGAGAAAGAAAAGCAGATTAATATTGGAATGCTTAAATATTTTTATGTTAGACAGAAAGTGGGTATAGTGTATTTATTCCCGATTTACAAAATGCTACTTGTGGCGAAAATTTACAAGAAGCAATCTATATGGCAAAAGATTTAATTGGGGCTTTAGCCATAGAATATATTGATTATGAAAACAAAGAAATGCCAAAGGCATCTGATATAAATGATGTTGAACTAGAAAACGAAGGAGATTTTGTCACATTAATTGACTTAGATTTTGACGAATATAAAAAATCGTTAGTCAAAAATGTTAGAAAAACAGTTTATATCTCTAAAGACTTAAACGACAAAGCAGAAAGTTTGCACATTAATTTTTCACAAACACTACAAGATGCCTTGACTAAAATTGTTTCAAATCAAGCCAATGGTCAATAAATATATAAAAACAAGCACTATTAATTATTAAATCATTATACAAAAAAGGGAACAAATTGTTCCCTTTTTAAATTATAACATTTAGGTGGGATGCCCCACCAGTGTTATAAGAAATGTGAAATCCTCTAGCAATTAATCTACATTTTTGATGTGATTGTCCACAAACTTAACTATTTCTACAATAGGTAAAATCATTACTGCACCACCAAGCACTATGAGCCATTGTACCCAATTTAATTGCACAAGTCCAAAGACAGTGGCTACAGGTGGCACGAGTGCCACAAAGAGAGTAAGTGCAATACCTACAAATATTGCCAAGATGAACCATTTATTTGTGAATGGATTGCTCCTAAATATTGATTTATGAGATTTTACATTCAACATATGAAGCATTTGCATTAAACAAATCGTGATGAACACCATTGTATTAGCCACTTCTGGACTATAATAAATGTGTGCTATGATAAATACTATCATTGATATAATTATTTGTGTTGATGACTGATAAATAATCGCCTTGCCTACCCCATCACTGAATACAGAAGCTTCCAATTTGCGAGGCTTTTTATTCATTATGCCCTCTTCCGCTGGTTCAAAGCCTAGGGCTATGGCTGGCAAAATGTCTGTGGCTAAATTTATAAACAATATTTGTAATGGCAATAAAAATATTGAATTAGGGAAGAATATTGTGGCTAGCACCAATGCCACAACTTCGGTGATATTGGTACTGAATAAGAATTGTATTGTCTTTTGAATATTTGCAAATACTCTTCTTCCTTCTTCGACTGCTATGACAATTGTAGCGAAATTGTCATCTGCAAGCACTACATCTGCGACATCCTTTGTGACATCCGTTCCAGTGATACCCATACCTATGCCTATGTGTGCAGATTTAAGGCTAGGAGCGTCATTTACTCCGTCACCTGTCATTGCCACGACTTTGCCCAATGATTTCCAAGTCTTGACAATACGCACTTTATTTTGTGGGCTTACGCGTGCGTACACTCGAATTTTGCTAATTTTCTTAGCAAATTCCGCATCACTCATAGCATCTAGTTCCGCCCCTGTGATGACTTGTGATTCGTTTTTTGCTATTCCCAATTCTTTAGCAATGGCAAACGCTGTATCTCTATGGTCGCCTGTAATCATTACAGGTATCATTCCCGCTTTTAGACAGGTCTTGACCGCATTTCGTGCTTGCGGTCTTGGTGGGTCTTGCATTCCTACAAGCCCCAAAAATACCAAGTCATTTTCTATTTCATTAGGCACTAATTTTTTTATCACTTTTGTGGCAAAGCCAAGCACTCTCAATGCCTGTGCCCCCATATCACGAACGGCATCAAAAATGAGCATTTTGTAATGTGTAGTCATTGGCTCAATTTTGCCATTTATTAAAATTCTAGTACATTTATCAATTAGATTGTCTATAGCACCTTTTGTATATACAACATTGTATGTTTCTTTCGTATGGACCGTAGACATAAGTTTTCTATTGCTATCAAATGGAATTTCGCCCACACGCATAAGGCTCACACCACTATCTTTTTTGTGATAGTCCAATTTATCTGCATACTCAATAAGTGCCGTTTCTGTAGGGTCACCCTTTACCCTATTACCCATTATGACACTATCGTTACATAGTATCATACAATTCAAAAGTTCTTTCAAGCCATAACTGATTTCGGTATTGCTATTTTCATAGTGGTCGCCAACAAATACGGATTTAACCACCATATTATTTTGCGTTAAAGTCCCTGTTTTATCGGTACAAATGACTTCACACGCCCCCAATGTTTCGACTGCGTGCAGACGCTTGACAATGGCATTTCTCTTGCTCATTCTTGTGACGCCGACTGCCATTATTATTGTAACGACTGCTGGCAAACTCTCAGGAATGGCGGCAACTGCTATGGCGACTGCCGTCATAAAACTATCCATTATGGATGTATTAGTAAGTAATAAATCTAGGAAAAATATCAACGCTGCGACTGCTAGCACTATGATTGTGATGACTTTACCTAATTGTGCTAAATTTTTTTGCAAAAGCGTTTGTTCGTCATCTGTCGTTTTTAACAAATCTGCTATTTTACCAATCTCAGTGTTCGCACCTACTGCGACAACAATGCCTGCTCCACGCCCATTTACTACGACTGCACTTGAATATGCCATATTCCTTCTATCGCCTAACGGCAATTTCTCTGGCAAATTTTGTTCTGCTAGTTTGTCCACTGCACTTGATTCACCCGTCAAGGACGATTCATTTATTTTAAGGCTGACAGTTTCAATCAAATACAAATCTGCAGGTATTATGTCACCTGCTTCAAAGACAACTTTATCTCCAACTACTAAGTCTTCAGCAGGAACAATCATTTGTTTACCATCACGGATGACTTTTGCTGTTTTTTGCGACAGCTTTTTTAGTTCTTCAATGGCGTTTTCGGCTTTCTGCTCTTGTATATATCCAATTATGGCATTGAAGATAACTATACACACTATGATTATAGAATCAATGTAGTCGTCTGTGTGTTCGACTAAACTTACAGCTAATGACGCAATTGACGCTATGATTAAGACTATAATCATTGGGTCAAGAAATTGTGCCATTATTTTAGAAAAAGCGGACTTTTTCTTCGCTTTTGGCAATACATTTTTACCATTCTTAGCCAAGCGGTCGGTCGCTGTTGCTGAACTTAGTCCGTTTGGTGATGTTTCCAATTTCTCATATATTTGCACCCTAGATAATGTATGAAATTCGTCCATATTGCCTTCCTTTTTATATATTATATTCTTTTAAGTTGTCTTTTACAAGTGTTTTGTTGTGGTCTAGGATATTTCAGTACCTTTTGTCTAGGAGTTTTCCCATCACTCTTTTATCTAGGGGATTTCACATCCCCTAGGTGAGATGCCCCATCATGGCGTGGGTGCTGGCGTACTGCAGTGGTCTTTGACGAGCACCTAATCACAACTTAACACTTAATAATATACTTAGTGCGTGATAACGCACTAAGATATATATTTTAAGTTTTTAAGTACTAAAGTTGGCTAGAATCACTCTCCAAGACCACAGGTCAAGGGCTAGCCCTTGCCTAAGGGGTGAAGGGGAACGGGTAGTTCCCTTCATACTAAGGAGATGTGAAATCCCCTAAAAATCACCCCTCCTAAACCTAAACAACCCTACAACACGCAAGCGGTGATTATAGCAAGTATTACTAAATAGAGAGCAAACCATTTATATTGCACTTTTTCCACAATTTTGAGCATCAATTTGATTCCCAATATTGCACACACAAATGCAGTAAGTCCACCTAATATTAATTGCAAAACATTGACATCCATAAATATGCTATCAAAGTCTGCACCTATCAATTCATACACTAACGATGCAATTATAATAGGTATACTCATCAAAAATGAGTAGTCTAACGCGTTTTTCTTCTCAATACCCATCACAATACCAGCACACAGAGTTGTTCCACTTCTTGATATTCCCGGTAAAACCGCTAGCCCTTGAAATAGTCCTAACATTACACTTTCTTTTAAGCCTACATTTATATATTTATAATTTTGCCTTGCATAAGACTTTGCGATAAACTCTGTGACGATAAGAAATATAGCAGATAATAAAAAGCCCCAAACAAGCAATGCACCACTAAAAGCACTTTCGAAGAAATCGTTAAAGAGCAATACTATACCGCAAGTGATAACTGTGGATATAACAAGATACAAAGTCAAAGTTTGAAAAGGATGCTTTAGCATTTGCCACAGTTTTTTTCTATAATATATGACAACTGCAAGAAGCGTCGCACAGTGCAATACGACATTTAAAAATAGTGATGCGTCCCCTATGCCAAATATATTTTCAAGTAAGACTAAGTGTCCACTACTTGACACAGGCAAAAACTCCGTCAAGCCCTGCACCATTCCTAAAACTATTATTACTATTGTATCCATCTATTGCACCTTGTCCACAACTTAGTGTATTCATTTTCCTTGTCATTTATGCAATTTATGTTTTTATCTATTACGAAAGGGAACTACCCGTTCCCCTTCACCCTTTAGGGCAGGACAATGTCCTGCACCTATGGTCTTAGGTTGCGACACTAGCCAACTTAGTACTAAGAACAAAAGAAAATTATTTTAGTGCGTTTACACTCACTAAATAAAATTTTTTAATACTAAGTCGTGACTAAGTATTTACCCTATACTTAAGAATATGCTTAGTGGGTAATGACACACTAAAGTAAGTTTCGTACGACTGTAGTCTTTGAGTAAGTACTTAGCCACAACTTAGTACTTAAATAATATACTTTGTGCGAAAGCACAAAGATATTTTATTCTGTTTTTAAGTACTAAAGTTGGCTAGTGTCATACCCCAAGACCACAGGTCAAGGACGCCCGTCCTTGTCTGGGGTTCTAGGGGATGAAATCCCCTAGAAATGTTATCTCCCCCTAGCACTCAAGTGACATCACCTTAAATACTAGTAGTAGTATAGGTTAACTATGACGAATACTAATTGCGATTTTATTTTTTATCAAATTACAAAAACAAATATCTTTTACTTGCCAAAAGTGTTTTTTTATATTATAATAAAATCATAAAATTGAAGGAGAAAAAATGAAATTAGGCGTTGTTGGATTGCCAAATGTCGGCAAAAGCACACTATTTAATGCTATAACTAAAGCCGGTGCAATGAGTGCAAACTACCCTTTCTGCACAATTGAGCCAAATGTTGGCATTGTTGCAGTCCCAGATGATAGATTAGATAAATTAGAGAAATTGTACAATTCCAAAAAGAAAGTACCTGCCACCATTGAATTTGTGGACATTGCAGGGCTTGTGAAAGGTGCAAGTTTAGGTGAAGGACTGGGAAATAAATTTCTTAGTCACATAAGAGAAGTTGATGCTATTGTGCATTGTGTAAGATGCTTTGATGATGCAAATGTCATTCATGTGGAAGGCAGAGTTGACCCCAAAAGTGACATTGAGATTATTAACTTAGAACTCATCCTTGCAGACATTGAAAGTGTAGACAAACGCATTGAAAGAGTGGCTAAAAGCGTAAAAGCAGGTGACAAAGAAGCAAAAGCTGAACTAGATATATTAAATAAAATTAAGGTCACCTTAGGTCAAAACTTGCCAGCAAGACTTGCCCCACTCAATGATGAAGAAAAGAAAATTGCTAAAGGTTTCTTTTTACTCACCACAAAGCCTGTCATTTATGCTGCTAATGTAAGTGAAGATGATTTAGGACAAGAAAATGAATATGTCAAACAAGTAAAAGAAATTGCCCAAAAAGAAAATTCGGAAGTCATTACAATTTGTGCAAAGATTGAAGAAGAATTATCCGCTCTTTCCCCTGAGGAAAAGGATGAAATGCTACACGAATTGGGCATTCAAAAGAGCGGGCTTGACCAATTAATAACTGCTTGTTATAAATTGCTCAATTTGATGTCATTTCTTACTGCTGGCGAAGATGAAGTGCGAGCTTGGACCATAAATATAGGTACGAAAGCTCCACAAGCAGCGGGCAAAATTCATACAGATTTTGAAAAAGGCTTTATCAAGGCAGAAGTAGTCAATTACAATGATTTATTAGAATTGGGCGGTTGGAACAACGCCAAAGAAAAAGGAAAGGTTAGACTTGAAGGCAAAGACTATGTTGTACAAGACGGTGATGTAATGCTATTTAAGTTTAATGTATAAGAGGTTTATTATGGAAGCAAAAGATAGAATGATAGAGATACTACATAAGACTTTTAACAGTATCACAGATAGCATAAATATTGATGAAGACTTTGTTGACAATATGACAAATTCTAAACACAGAGAATTAGTTGAAAGATATGCTAAAGTTCTCTCCCACCACTATGTTGGCAAACTCGCACATCTATGTACAAATATGCTCACTATGGATTTAAGCGACAATGAAAAAGCAGACAAACTTTTCAACAAGTTTGAGAATAGAATGAATGAGATAGCGGAAAATTTTCCTGATGATTTCAACACGACGCTTAAATCAGTGAAAAAATACTTTGGACATATTTATTCAAATGAATGTATCTACAAAGTAGTGGCAGAATCTTTCATCAACGATATGCAAAATGAAAAAGATACTTTTATGGATTGGACACAAAACCTTGATATGAGCCCAAATCTTGAACATATTGATAATCACGAAAAAGCATCCGCGTAATCTGTATAATATATTAATTAATTTTTTAAACAAATAGGATAATGTAAATTAACGCATTATCCTTTTTAATTTAGCAATTTTATTATAAATAATTAGAAAATTGTCAAATTAAATGCAACACTCATAAAAAACTTCTTTAGATGTTTTGCAAAAAATTATATTAACTAACTAAAAAATCATTTATCATTCATTTAAATTAAATTTGAAGATTATAACTTTTATACTAAAACAAAATAATTGCAAATGCTTTAATATGAAAATGACTTAAATTATAAACTGAAAGTGTAGACAATTCGTTTAAAAAAAAATATGCGTTACCTAAAACCTAGGCAAACAACTTACTTTTGATATATCAAAAAAATATAAATTAAATTTTCCCCAATAAAAACTCAAAATACTAACATTTCTATATCTAATTTTTTAATTTTACTTTTAGTAACTTGTTAATAACCTGTGACTTAAGCCATAACTAAAGTCTTTAAAATGTATTTTAAAAGATTGTTCCCATAGAGCATTAAAGTTTAACTCCCAGTATGATAATCTTAATATTATATTGAAAACCTTGTAATTTTACAAATAATATAGTATAATAAAATATTGAAAATGTAGGGGTGGCGGAATGGCAGACGCTCTAGTTTCAGACGCTAGTGACGCAAGTCGTGAGGGTTCAAGTCCCTTCCCCTGCACCAACTTAAAATTATAGAGTACCTAATATGAAAATCTACAAAGTTAATAACAAAAAGGATTATATGCCCTTATTATTGCTCGCTGACGAACAAGAAAATATGATTTATAAATATATTGACAATGGATTAATGTTTGTATTAGATGATAATGGCATCAAAGGCGAAATAGTTATATATGATGTGGGCAATGAAATATTAGAAATTAAAAACTTAGCCATTTTACCTGAATTTCAAAAAATGGGTTATGGTAAAGCACTGGTTGACTTTATCTGCACTAAATATAAAAATTCTTTTAAAATAGTGCAAGTCGGCACTGGCGATAGTCCATTAACAATTCCTTTTTATGAAAAATGCGGTTTTAAAAAATCACACATAGTTAGAAACTTTTTTATAGATAACTATGACCATCCTATTATAGAAAATGGAGTCAAACTCATAGATATGGTTTACTTACAAAAGAAATTAAATTAAATGATTAATATAAAAGAAAACGCATCTTGATTAATACTCCAAGTGCGTTTTATTTTTATACCCAGTTCACAAATATTTTTAATAAGTAATTTTTTATTAATTTAAATTTATATTAGTCTTTGTTTTTACATTTTCTTGATATTGAAAATTACTTCATTTATCTTTTTATTAGAATTTTCATATCATATAAATCAATTTATGATACAAATTCTATACTTATATCCCCGTTATTACAATTAGCGGTAAGTGATTTAGGTCCGCCGTCTTTTTCGGCTGGTAAATTGTTGTTACCTTTCTTTATTTCGCTGTGTATTGCGTATTCATCCCAACTACCAACAATTGTTCCTTCTATATTGCCGTTTTTCGCTGTTAAGTTTATTTCATTCCCAGCACTAACTTTTTCCAATATCACATTGCCACCATTAGAATTGAGAGTTATATTCTCAAACAATGACACATTTTTTAACTCTATATTTTCGTTAGTCGTTATGATATTTAAGCTTGTCAAAATATTATTTGGTATTTCCACTTTAATTTGTCTATATTCTTTTGATGGTTTTGTACCTATAAAATCTGTCCATTCCTTATTGAAAAGCAATTCCATTGTCAATATGCCGTTATTTGATGTTATATTGTAGTACTCTTTTTCACTCTCATAATACTCAATGTGTATTTGATTATCGCTTGATACATCAACTATCACTTCTCTATCTGTAGCATTGATAACCAATTCGTTTACTGCCACAGCTTCTAAAACATAATTTTTCTTTTCAAAAGTTTGGTCATTAGAACATCCACTAAAAACGAATACTATTACAACTGATATTAAAACCATAAAAGTTATTGTTAATTTATTCATAATTGCTCCTTTTACATTAAAATTGACTTAATTTATTTTTAATGCTATAATTATTATAAACTTTTGTGTTACACAAATGTCAAGGAGATTTCTAAATTTTTATGGAAAAATTTTTTTCAATAAGTCAAACTGCTAAATTGGCCAATATGACCACGGAGACATTGCGTCATTATGACCGAATTGGTTTAGTTAAACCGCACGAAATAGACAAAATGACGAGATATCGCTATTACACCACTGATGAGATAGTAAAACTAAACACTATTAATGCCTTACGCAGTATGAAATTGCCACTAAATGAAATAAAAAGCATTTTAGAACTCAACGACATTAGCAAGATAATAAACTTTTTAAAACAAGCAGAAACCAATTTAGAAGATAATATAGCCGAACTACTTAATGCCAAAGCACGAATACAACGGGCTAAACAATTTTATGAAAGCAAAGCATCAAATAGCATAAAAAAGGAAAATTTCATTTTACAAGATTTGCCTGAACGCGTTATACTATTAGCTAAAGATTTAGACACTCCCACTGTTAGCAACTTATGGAATTATCATAGACATTTTTATTCGCAATTAAATGATAGTCAAAAAGATTCTTTCACATTTGAAGATTTAGCAGGAATTTACGAAACAAATGGACAAAGACATTTATTTGCTGTATGCACGCGTTACACAAAGGCAGATGGGCTTATTGCATTACCCAAAGGCAAGTACTTATGCACAGAATGTGATGAAAACAATCACAATGAGATACTCGATAAACTAGTTAACATTGCTCAAAATGATTATTCTACAACGCCTAATTTTATTGTACACATAATCATTTTGACTGGCATTTTGCAATGGAAATACCAATTACAAATTTTAATCAAATAAATAACACTTAAATAATACAAATAACACGCAAATATTTTTTCACTATTTTATATGTTTATGATATTTATTAGCCAAAAGGATAACTGTATGGAAAAAATTATTAATATAGATTTAGATTACTAATGGACATAAACCAACAACTCACGCACGGTGTTTATTTCACATTGTTACTTGTAGATGATATTCCTGCTTCGGTTTGCAGATTTGTAATCTTTGATAATAGAAAAACAGTATTTTGTTCAAGGTCGGTTTACACGAAAGAAGAATTTAGACAAAGTGGCTATGCCACAAAAGTATTGATTGAAGGGTTCAAATTCTTAAAAGACAATTATAATTGCAAGAAACTCATTAGTTATATCAGCAAAGACAATCTCGCTTCTATTGAACTACATATCAAAGCAGGATATCATAAACAAACAAAATATATTAAATACTATATGGAAAACCGCTTTTCATTTGATGATAGTGAAATCTATGAAAAATCTTAAAATACTACTTTATTAAAACAAAATTTAAATAGGTGTCAATGAATGAATAAATTTAATTATAAATATAGAAAAGACATAACAAATAAGGTCGAAAAAGAAGAACAACTTACAGAAGGTTCATCAAAAAAATGTATTGTCACAATTGATAACAAAAAATATGTGTTTAAATATAACTACAGTGATATTGATGGCGTTGCAAAAGCAGAATATTTAAAACAACAATTTAAAGAAAATATAACTGAACTTAATGGCGATATTTGTGAAGTGTTTTCTTATTATTTTTTGAAAAATATGAATTGCGACTTTTGTATACCATACGACTTTGCAAAATACAAAGGTAGAAATGGTTGCATATCTCCCTACTTTGTTAGCAAAGACACAGAACAAATAAGTTTGCGACAAATGATATTTTTGAAATATAAAGATGCGAATAGCACAAAATTAACTGCATCCAATTACAAGCCCACTACAGAAGAATTGAACGAATTTTATGGCAATTATTTTAAAAAATACACGCACTCTCAATACCAATTTTCTGTCCCTACCATTCTTCAATATGTTACTGAATTTTGTGATAATTATAAACTCAATGTAAATCTACAAGAATTAGAAAACAAATTAAATAAAATAGTCATATATGATTACTTTATGCTTAATTGGGATAGGAATTGGCAAAACATAATATTTTTGCAAGACAAACAATCAAATTTGACTTTGAGTCCCTTGTTTGACCACGGTGAATGTTTTATGATGGAAAATTTTGACCGATTAAAAGAGAATTATGTGTTAGATGAAAACACACTCGAGGTAGGTTTATCTACTAATGGTGAACTATACGATTTTAGTGGCAACAATTATTTTAATAATCAACAAATAATTGCAGTTGACATTGCAGAATTATCAACAAAAGACAAAGAAGCCAAAAATTTAGTTGATATGTGTTTAAATTTAGATATACAACAATTAATTGAAAATTTTGAAAATGACTACAATTTAAAGCTTCCACAAAATTACAAAGAAGTGATTGAACTCTGCTATAATTTGCAAAAAGAAAAATATATATCTGCAAATGAAAAACTAAATAAAAGATTGAAGAAAAGCAAGTCACTTTTAAAATAAAAGCGTCCAATTTAATAAATATATTTATTAAGGAGA
>CALWAB010000089.1 GCA_944372745.1 uncultured Clostridia bacterium
TGTAGTATTTCCACTTGTAGTCTTTATAGGCTTTTTTATCTATTAATTTTAGCCTTTAGGGGTAACCCATTTGAAACTTCACTAGACTACAATTTATTATCTTTAGTATACTCATTTTTTTATTAAATATCAACTATTTTTATGTGTTTTTTATTTTTTCTTTATCTAGGGGATTTCATATCATTAAGATTTGAAAGGGAATCCCTTTAACATTTAATTATGTCTAGGGGATTTTCCATCCCCTAGAACCCTAGTAGGGGTGATGCCACCCCGTAGCGTGGTCTTGGGTTTGTGCTAGTACTTACTTTGTAGGTTCTCTCAAAGCGGTGACCATTGCCGTACGCAAGTACTCCTTGACCTGTGGTCTTGGAAAGTGACACTATCCAACTTGAGTACTAAAAAACTTAAATTATATATCTTAGTGCGTTAATACGCACTAAGCATTTTATTTAAGTACAAATTGTGGCTAGGCGTCAACCTCAAAATTTCAGCCACCGATTATGTGCTTATCAATGTCTAAACCAATAATTACGAAAAAACTACCCTAAGGTAGTTTTCAACATTAGTCCGCATAATAGTCGCTCAATCTTGATTTATTGATAACTATATCCATACCGTCTCTTAATTGATTAATGATATGTGTTTGTTGTACTGAATAATCATTTCTTGTTACTTGTTCAGCGAATAAGTCTAGCATATTTTTGTCGCTAGAACTCTTGAGTGGAGTATTCCACAAATCTTGAAGCGTTGTATTTTCTCCTGTGATACTTGCATTTTGTGGCACGCCTGTAAACATTATGATATGTGCTCCATACTCTGTATAAACTAGGCCAGTAACACTTGATAGCCCTTGTTTTTGAACTTCGCGTGAAGCATTGGCAAATTCTTCTACCATTGTATCATACGCTTCGTCAAATGGTATAGCATAATCAAAGTCGCGTGTCAAGAATGACGCTTCAGTTGTATATTTATAGATTAAATCTGTGAAAGCATTAATTCTAGCATTCGCATCACTACCGTATACTGCTAGCGTGCTATTTACTTCGCTTAAAATTTCACTTGCTGATTTTGTAACATCAGTTTCATTTCCGTCACTATCTCTAGCAGTTGCTTTGAGTTGTGAGCGAAGTCCTTCTACATTTGCATCTCTTTCTTCTTGAGTGATTATTCCGTTAGAAACTTGTGAATCCCATTCGTCAATAAGTGCTGTCTGGTCATCGTTAAAACCTATTAACAAGTGTGACACATAGAACCAACCTTGTGTAGGGTGATAATATACTGTGCTATTGTCTTCACCCATTGCTGAATTGTACGCTGATAAATCATTTGAATACAATTCCATTTGTGATTTGATTGTAGAATTGTAAAGGCTTAAAATATCGTCACCATTTAATACATAGTTGTCTTCAAATATTTCTTGGTACTTCTCAATATATTTATTGTCAAGTTGTATTTCATAAACTCTATTCAATTCTCTTTCAAAGACTGCCCAAGAAGTAGTGTCTTCATAGTTTTGATAACTTTCTGCTTGTCTTAAGTCTCGAACAAATCTACTCATTTCTTCTTCACGAAGTCCGTCACTATATTCCGTTAATTTTGATTTAACTGCACCTACACTTGTAAAGCCTGTTGTACCTTCTTCACCTGCTTGCCAAAAATATGACTTAAATGGATTTGGATTTAAAGGTACATCTTCATCTACTGTGTCTTCATTCTCTACCTTTGTAAGTACTCCATTGACCAAAGTATATTCGTGCTCATATTGAGTGCGTCCTACAAATTCTGTGTCCGTGCTTTCTTCTGCATCATTAGAACTGGTTTCATTTTCGATTCCCCAATCGTCATAAACCTCATTTTCATACGAATCTAATTGCTCATACACATAATTATATACTTCTGTCCATACATCATTAATATCTGCATTAGAAAGAGTATACACACTTTGGTCACCATCTTTATAATCTTTTAAATAATCAACAAATAATTTTCTATTTATAATTAAATTAACAACCTGTTCTGTGGCTTCAGCATTTGTCATACCATTTTGAATATAACTTGATGCGTAATTTGAATAGTATGTCAAAAATTCTTCCATTGTTACTTCTACTTTGTAATTGCCGTCTGCACTTGTAGCACTAGCCACAATTTGTGACATATATTTTTGTTGGTTTGTTGTCACAAGTGTACAGCCACTAAAGACTGTGATTGTAACTACCAAAACCGCTAACACTAGATAACTAAATTTGTTCACGATAATTTCTCCATAAATATATTTACCTAATATAATAGGCACAAAAAGTTTGTTATGATTATATCAAATCTTTTTCAAAAAAGCAAACATTTAATAATATTAATTAAAATTAATTTTCTTAAAATTATTATTACTTGCATTTGAACTTAGGGAATTTCATCACATTTGCACGGAAGAGAACTATCCGTTCCCCTTCACTCTTTTATATTAAGGGGATTTTCCATCCCTTTTAGAAATGTAGGTGGATTTCATCCCCCTACACCCCTAGAGGTGGGATGCCCCACCATGGCGTGGTCTTGAGAAGTGACACTAGCCAACTTCAGTACTAAGAACATAAATAATTACTATTTTAGTGCGTTACCACGCACTAAAGATATTATTTAGTACTAAGTTTGACTAGGTTCTAACCAAAGACCACTGCTGTACGCAAGTCAACACGGCGGTGTGCAATCACGCCCTATGCTTACGGCAATGCACACCCACCACTAATGTTGTACGCTAGTACCTTTAAGACGCTTTTATGAGTTCATCTATTTGCGTTATAATTTTATCTTTTTTAGGAAGTTTAAGTATAAAGCGTGAATTTTCTTCCACTAAATTACCCAATTTCATTAGGTTAGTTGGTAGATTTGGCTTTTGATTAAATTCAATTTGATTTTTGCCAAATGTCTTAAATATTATACTTGTAGCACCATATTGTTTAAATATGTTCTTTAAAGTTGCTATTTTAGCAAGGTTGAGTGTTTGCTCAGGCAATGAACCAAATTCGTTGGACAAAGCCTTTAATTCACTTTCAAGGGCTACTTTATTTTCTATTTTACTGATGCGGTCGATGACTTCCATTTTAACTTCGTTATCGCTTATATAATAATTAGGTATTTCTGCTTGGACATCTACATCTACTCGCAATTCTTGTTTTTCTTGTTCTTCCTTGCCTTTCAATGCGGAGATTACTTGCTCAAGCAATTTACAATACATATCATAACCGACTTTTTCTAGATGCCCACTTTGTTTTTCACCAAGCACAGTGCCTGCCCCTCGCAATTCAAGGTCACGCATTGCTATCTTAAAGCCACTTCCTAAATCTGTATATTCTTGCATTGCTTGCAAGCGTTTTACTCCTTCTTGACTGAGTCCCTTAAAGTCGCCGAATGTAAAGTAAGCGTACGCTTGTTGGTCAGACCTGCCCACTCTACCACGAAGTTGATACAGTGCACTCAAGCCGAATTTGTCCGCGTCAACCACAATCATTGTATTGGCATTAGGCAAGTCTATGCCGTTCTCAATTAGCGTAGTAGCCACTAACACATCAACTTTTGCATCAAATACATCGAGCATTGTTTTCTCAAGTCTATCTTTCTCCATTTGTCCGTGGACATAAGCAATATCTAGATTAGGTAGAAGCGTTCGCAATTTGAACACAAAATCTTCTAGCCCTTCCACTCTATTTTTGACAATCAATACTTGTCCAGAACGCTCTATTTCACGCTCGACCACTGTTTTGACCAACGCGTCATTATATTCGCATATTGTCGTTTGCACGCTTTTTCGCATTTTGGGTGCTGTCGCTATTGTGGATATGTCTCGTATGCCAACAAGAGACATATGAAGCGTTCTAGGAATCGGCGTAGCGGACATAGAGATGACATCAATATTGTGCTTTAGTTTCTTTATTTTTTCTTTGTCCTTAACGCCCATTTTCTGCTCTTCATCACATACAAGCAAGCCTAAATCGTGGTATTTTATTTTGTCCGAAAGCACTTTTTGTGTGCCAATTAATAAATCAATTTCACCACTTTCTACTTTTTTCAGTATCTCATTTTGTTCTTTTGTGCTTTTAAACCTATTCAAAACTGCTATTTTGACGCCAAAACCTTTGAAGCGTGCCAATGCTGATTTATAGTGTTGTTCACTCAAAATCGTTGTAGGTGCTAAAAAGACTACTTGTTTGCCATTGTCTATGGCTATCATACACGCACGAAAGGCGACTTCCGTCTTGCCATACCCGACATCGCCACAAATAAGCCTATCCATTATGCGTGGTGACATCATATCCGCTTTAATATCGGCAATAGCTTTAAGTTGGTCGGAAGTTTCTTCATAAGCAAAAGATTGTTCAAATTCTTTTTGCACATAAGTGTCAACTTGATACACAAAACCTTTGGACTTTTCACGCTCGGCATATATTTTGAGCATATCCGTTGCCATAACTTCAAGTTGTTCACGGACTCTCTTTTTCGCACGCTCAAATTCTGCTCCGCCTATTTTATTGAGTTTTGGGTTCTCTTCGCCCACATATTTTGTGATTGAGTCGGCGTTCTCTACAGGCAAATAAAGTTTGTCGCTTCCGTCATACTTTATGACAATGTAATCGCGTGTAAATCCGCCCACCGTCATCTTCTGTATGCCCATACACAAGCCTATTCCGTGAAAATCGTGTACGACATAATCACCTTCTTGTGGCAATTCAAAGAAAGGCTTATCCTTGGCTGTTTGCGTCTTTTTGACACTCTTTGCATTGCCATAAGGAATAAGTGCTATTTTCTCTGCGTTTAATATACATCCTATAGGCAATGGTTTGTTGGCAATTTTCAGTCCACTTTCAAATTTTTTGTCTATGCTATCAAGCACTTCAAAATTTATTAATTGTCTACTAAGTATATCCGTTAAAAAGCCCCTATCTATATCTGAGCCCACAAACATTGTCACAGAAAAATTGCGTGAAAGCAAGTCTTTGAGTTCATAAATCAATAATTCTGGCTTATTTTTGAAATTTTCTACGGCAGAACAATCAAAATTTAAGTCGCAAGCATTGGAAAAACTGTCAAATTGAATTAATCTATTCTGTTTGATTTTATTAATTATATCACTATACTGAAAGAAATTTCTTTCATAATTATCATACAGCTGTCCGCCATTTGTTAGTTCTGTAATTTGTTTTGACATGCTATATAAATTATTTTGTAGTGAATCATTTAACATTTGTGGCTCATCTAAGATGACTACTGCATTACTTATATAGTCTAGTATTGAAGATTCATTGACTGCAAAATTTAAATATTCAAGGCTATTATAATTTGTACCTTGCTCTAAATTTTCATTCAGTTGCATTTTAATGCTATTAAAACTAGCTGTGGCATCAGGGCTGACGGTATTTGTAAGTGTTTTTAAGGCATTTTGCAATTTTTCGCTATCGTCTAAAAAAACAAAAGTATTGGGAGCAATGTGCACTTGGTCTATTGTGTTAAGTGGCACATTGTCTTCAAAATTCATAATTTTGATGCTTTCCACTTCGTCATCAAAGAAACTTATTCTCGCACTGATATTGCTAGCATAGATATCTAAAATGTCACCGCGAATGGCGTATTGTCCTGATTTCTCTACCTTACTGACGCGTGCAAAACCTAGATTGGCAAGCCCAATATTTTCTCTATCTAATCTATCTCCTACTTTTATATAAATGAATTTTTCATTATATTTATTTTTATCTGGGTATTTTTGTGATAGACAACGAATATCTACAAGCAAACAATCACAATTATTTTGCAGAATATCGGCTAAAACGCCATATTTATCAGACTGATTATACAATGAATATGTCATTGGCAAATCTATATATTTTAGGACACGAGGTTTTCTTGACAATGTACTTAATTGCGCTGCCATTTCGCTCAAGCGTTCACTGCTATTTGTGATATAAACAAAAAACTCCTTAAGGCAAGCACTTAAGAATAATTTTTGTCCTATTTGGCAACCGCCGACTGTCAAATCTTTGTTGTGATTGATAAATTGCTTTAATTCTTCCGTTACTATCATATTAAACTTCCATTATTTTTTATTGCTCTTTTCTTTTCTAGGGAACTACCCGTTCCCTAGAACCCTAGTGGCAGGACAAGGGTGATGCCACCCCACGGCGTGGGTGCGATGGCGCACCGCCGTGGGCATTAAAAGTACCTTTAAATATGATTGTGTACTTTATTCAAGCAGTGACCAATGCCGTATGTTGTTATTTAGGGGATTTCATCCCCTATGACCCTAGACAAGGACAAGTGTCCTTGACCTATGGTCTTGGTATACAACAAACCCAACATTAGTACTAAGAACTAAAAATATATATCTTTGTGCTAACGCACAAAATATATCTTTAAGCATAAAAGCATATATATGCACTCAATCTAGACCACTGCCGTACGCTAGTACTTAGTGCGTTATCACGCACTAAGTATACTTTTAGTGCTAAATTGGGTCTAGGTTCTTACCAAAGACCACGGCAGTGTGCCGTCACACTCGTACGCAAGTCATCATCGCACCTACCCATTGCACACAATCATTTTTACATTTGAAATGAGTGTTTTTGAGAAATCATTTCGCATATTTTATCGCACGCTTCGTCTATGGCTACATTTAAAATTTCCATTTTGTCTTTTTTGATTGGAGCAAGCACATAATCAACAAGCGGTATATCTTCAGGTTTGCCTACGCCAATGCGTATACGCGCAAAGTTTTCCGTGCCTAATTCTGCTACGCAATTTCTTAATCCATTATGAGTACCGCCACTTCCGTGTGCTTTATAGCGAAATGTGCCTGCGTTTAAATCTATATCATCGGAAATGACTATAATATTTTCTAGTGGTATTTTAAATTTTTTAACAAGTTCTCGCAGACTTATTCCACTATTATTCATATATGTTTGTGGCTTTACTAACATAATTTTATCACTAGAATAAAATCCTTCTGCTACAAGTGCGTGGCATTTGTTTTTTGTAAACGCTAAATCAAAGCGTTTTGCTAGTCTATCCGCCGTCAAAAAGCCCATATTATGTGGCGTATACTCGTACTCCTTGCCATAATTGCCAAGTCCTACTATTAATAACATTTTCTTCTCCTTATATTTTTTTTATTACTTTTATAAAATTAACAATTATTTAAACTAATAAATTATTATTTTGATACCTATACCTAATTAAAATATTTCATAGTATTACAATAAATTACACTTAAAATACATAAAACTAACAAAATATGTAAATTAAACAGAATAAATATTGTTTAGAAATCACACAAATACTTATTTATTTCTCAAACTTTTAAAAAATTTAGAGAGAATGTCTGCACATTCATTCTCTAAGACTCCGCCTATAATTTCTTTTGGTCTATGGTTAAAGCGTGCATCTTGAGGCAAATTATATAGCGTACCACAACAACCTGCTTTCGAATCATAAGCCCCAAATATCACTCTATTAATTCTAGAATTAATAATCGCCCCACTGCACATTGGACAAGGTTCTAATGTGACATACAATTCACAGTCGACTAAATGCCAAGTTTTGAGTTTTTTGCTCGCCTTTTTGATTGCTAAAATTTCGGCGTGTGCGGTAGCATCCTTGGTCGTTTGTCTAAGATTGTGTGTGCGTGCTATCACCTTATCGTTGAGAACCAATACTGCCCCTATTGGCACTTCGCCTTTCTTTTGTGCCTTTTCCGCTTCTTTGAGAGCCATTCTCATAAATATAATATCGCGTTCACTATATTGTGATTTCTCCAGATTTAGTTTATACGCCTCAATTTGATTATCCATAACGCAAGGTATGTCGTTATTATTTAGAAACTCGCTACTCTGCTTGTCCATTGCTAATTTCCTTTAAATTCTTAGGTTTTAATAATAAAATGCGTTTTATGCCAAATGTCCTATTTTTGAGTTCTTCGTAAATTTCATACACTTCTTGAGACATTGTATCTTCTTTCGCCATTTCAACAACGCAAATACTCTCAGCGTGTATCAATTTTAAGTCATATAACATAATAAGTGCCTGAGATTCTAAATTTTTATGATATGGGGGGTCTAATAACACTATGTCAAAAATATCGCCACGCCTTTTAAATGATTTTAATGCCCTATCATAAGGCATATTTATAATTTCAGGAGTGTAGTGCATAGTATTCGCATTCTTTTTCGTCAATTCACAACTCTTAGGATTTTGGTCAACAAATATTGCACTTTCGGCATATCTACTCAAACATTCAAGCCCCAATGCCCCTGAACCGCTAAATAGGTCCAGCACTTTAGCGTCTTTAATATAATCATTTAAAAGTCCAAACATACTTGTTTTGACTAAATCGGCAGTCGGTCGCACGCCTTCAAAATTGGGCAACAACAATTTTTTGCCCCTATTTCTTCCACTAATAATTCTCACGCATATAATATAGCACATTTTTTTATTTTCAACAAGTTTTTACGAATATTTAAAATTTAAAATTTCAGTCTTTATTAAATTTTAACAAAAAACAAATAAGATAAAAACCTATTTGTTTTAAAAATTACTTTAAATTCTTGTTAGATTAAAATTTGTAAGCACTTCATATTCTATTGTGTTCGAAAGTTTTGCCCAATCGCGTGCGGTCAATATTTCATCGCCGTCTTGCCCCAATATTGTAGCCCATTCACCTATTAAGTTTTCTATCTCTACTTGTTTATATTTTAATTCGTTTTGAATATTTGCATTATTTTCATTGGTTGCTTTATTTTCGTTTTTGCTATTTAATTCTTTCCCACTATTTATATGACTTTGTAAATCAACATTATAAGCATTGTCTTTTTCATCACTTGCATTTTTACTTTCATTAATTTTGTTATTTTCTTCATTTTCTATTCTATCCACTTCATCTTGTACTTTAGCAAAAATATTTTGCAATATTTCTTCTAAGGGTATTATATTAAATATTGATGAAGTACTCATTCCATTATCAAAAAGTTTATA
>CALWAB010000090.1 GCA_944372745.1 uncultured Clostridia bacterium
TGATGCTATTGAATTCTTTAGCCCATTTAGAATTGTCGGTGATTGAATGTCACATATTACTATGTTGTTGTCGTATAGTTCATTCAAAATGAGTGTTGAATTATTAAATGCAGTGATGCTTTGAGTAATTATATCTACTGTCATTTGCCCTTGGAAATTAAGCAATGCTTTAAATTCTTGGACGAGTAATGCTTCACTTTCAAAATCTGCACCATTTATTGTTGAATAGAAATTACTGTCAGTTGTAACATCAATGAATTTAATTAAATTATCGAGTTTTGTTCTATCAAGTGTACTTAAGTCGTTGAGAGATAGAGTCAAATTGTCTAATGCTAAGTTTGTGTCTACAGGCAATGTATCTGCGACATCTCTCAAATTGTAAAGGATGTTGATTGCTTGAGAATTAAATTGAGTGTCTCCAAAATCAAAATTGTCTATTGCTTGTATGTCTTCTGCAGCCTTATTGTGTTTTAAGTATGTCTTTGCAATGCGTTCGACAAGCACATTTTGATTATTGCCAATTGTGTCAAGGATTTCACTGACATCGCTTGCTTGTAAATCGGCGATAGTGTCAAGGTCGCTTTCCATAACTAGCAATTCGTCAAAAGCACTTGTTATTTCTGTCCAGTTTACATTAACATTCTCATTTGGTTGAATTGTGTCGCCATAAGCTTGGCACGCATCTAATATCAAATAGCCATAATTTACATCATCCGTCATAAAGTTTACGAGTTCTTCGTACACTTCTGTTAGCACGCCATTGTAAACAAATTTGTTGTCTTTGAGTGCTGTGAGCAAGTTGCCGAATTTTGTCATATCTATTTGATTTAAGACAATGTCTGTCATTCCATCATTATTTAGTTCAAGTAAGTGTTTCGTTATTGTAGCAATATTTTCACTTTGTGAAGATAGGTCAGTGCTTTCAGGAATGTGAGCAATATTAGTATTGAGATAGCCATTAAATTCATCAATCATATCATTGAGCGCATCTACTGCAAGCCCATTGAATAGTTTGCTTTCTAGTATTAATTCGGTGACTTCTGTCTGTGTATCTGTATCAAGTGACTCAACGACTTCGTCTACTGTCATAGTGCCATCCACAAGTGGAGTCCAAGCGTTGTTATTTTTCAAAATGGTGATTATTTCGTCAATAATGTCAAATTCTGCAATAAAGTCAAAGTTATCGCCAACTATGCTAAAGTCAACTACTTTATTGATGCTCTCATTTTGTGCTAAATAATCAATGATACCATTATATGTGTTGTAAAATTCATTGCTTTCTTGCAATGCGGTGAAAGCCAAAGCGAACGCATCAATATTATCAGCAAATACATCTAAGTTGAAACTCTCTTTCATAATAGGGGATGCAACAATGGCAATATTGTTGATAACATTGCTAAATTCCTGTTTTTTGCTGTCAAGGTTGTTAATAAAGTCTTGTATGTCTACGCTTGTGTGTGGAATGTTGATAGCGAGTTGATCGCCAATCAAATTTTGTAATTGATTTACTAAATTTTCCACACTATATTGCATAATTGTGCTGTCAAATAAATGGTCAATAATATTCTCAATTATTGTTGAGTCTGCCTTAATAATGTCGAGAGTTTTCGAGATGCCGTCATCTTCAAATATTGCATCGACAATACCAGCAGACTTGGCTTCATCAAGAGCTTCCTTCAAGTTGAGCATCTCTTGAGTCCAATTTGTGTCTAGATTAATAGCATCGCTACTAATGTATTCATTTACTTGTTCATTATCTTTAGCGTATTGAATGCCGACTTTGTAAATAGGGTAGAGTAAATCGCTGACCTTCATTGCGTCTAAGCTGATGCCTAAACCTTCCAAATCTACATTTTTTACAATATTTTCTACATTAATATCATTTAAGAAGTATTCAGCATTATCTGCTACATAATTAATAATAGTAGTAATTGATTTCTTTTCTTGTTGCCAATCAATATTTGAAGCGTTGATTTTATCAATTACAAATTCAATTTCTGGCTGTATTACTTCTTCGTATAACACATTTAAGCTACGAGGTGCAGCGGCTTTTAGAATTGCAGAACTTGTCAAATTGTCTGCAACAATGTCAATACAGGTTTGATTATCATTGACATTTTGTCCCAAGCGTTTTATAAATTCTTGGGTAGAAATGGTAGAGTCGGTGAAGAAACTAATAGCATCTACAGCACCTAAAGCATCTACGACATTTTGCACATAAGTAAATTCTTGTACATAATCAATTCCGCTATTTAATACAGAAAAATCAATGTATTTACTATATGCTTCTACTTGGTTTAGTGCTTCCACTGTATTGTCATAAGCTTCTTGAAGTAGGGTAGAAGAAGTGAACAATTCAAGTGTGTGACCAATATTGATAAAGTCAACATTTTCAATTTTGTCAGCAGTTGAGCCGTCTACATCATATTGTCTATAAAGGTCAATGAGATTATTTACAATAGTAGGCACTTCGTTGCTGACTGCACTCCAATCAATGTTTTCAAATGTGGCGTGCTTAATTGTGATAGTGCTACCTTGCATTTGAGTAAGTTCGTCTGATACATAATCAAGTGCGAAATTGACGCCTACTTGAAGCACCTTTTGAATAGTGTTAGAACCAGTAAGAGCTACAAATATGTCTTTGACAGGAGTATTTTCGCCATTGTCTTCAAGTACATCAATCAATCTTTCAAAACTGAAGTTTTCATCTTCAATTATGGCAAAAACATCGTTTTCTTGTACTACTTTCATAGCAGTGATTATGCTACTCAAGTCTTGTTTTAGGTCATTCATAGTAGGAGTGTTGTAAGAATCAAGATACAATGTCAAGAAATCTTTTATCTCAGTATTCATATTGATTTCAGGGTCATTTACGACCTTGTCTACATAATATGGAATCAAATCATCTGCAATGCTTGTCAAAGCATTTGATTCAAATAAATAGTCAAATAGTTTTTGAATAATGTCAAAGTCAAGGACTGATAAATCAAAACTTTTAATTTGTTGAGCTTGGTCATAGGCGTTTACAAGAGATAAAAGTTCTTTTCTCAAATAAGTGCGAGTGTCGCCAATTTTTGCGGAACTTTGTACATCAAATGCCCAATCATCAATTCCTGTCCATCCACATATAACGCCTAGAGCAGAGTCATCATAAGCCTTGAGTGCGTCCACAACTTCATCTCCAGCCATTTCACGCAACATATCCCCAAGTGGTTCTAATTGATTTTCGTTATCATTTTGAGAATCTTCTACATTGTAAGTTTGTACAATGGCACTTGAAGATTTGTCGACTTCGCTTATAATTGAAGCAAATCCAGCGAGTGGAATCATTGTGAAGAATGCTATCATAAAGCCTTGTAATGTTCCAACAGCAGCACCAGCCCACCTATATTGTTTTACAGGTTTTTCTGGGACAGGGCGTACAGTACCGTTTTCAACTACACGACCATTTTGCACGGTGCGATTTTCTTGTTTCTCTTGAGCCTTTTCAGCCTTAGACTTTTTCTTTTTGCCCCAAATTGCCTTAGCAATGACAGCATAGACAATCCAAGAGATGAGTTTGAGTACCCAGAAGAGAATGACAAAGATAATACATTGTATTAACATCTTAGGTAGGGATTCAATGAGTGCCCTTAGACTTTCGCTATTGTTGTATGCTTCAGCAATGGCTTCATTTGAAGTCAAAGCGTTCACAATAATGTCTTCTAAAGTGTGAAGCGTTTGTCCGTCACTTCCTTGTTGATTGACAATGCTAGAAATGTCCGCAGTGACAATAGCATTAGTTACAGGTATGGCTATAAAATAAGCCAACACTAAACAAATGGCTATGCTAGCAATACGCACAGCCGACTTTTTGACTCCGCGTTTGAGCCCCCAAAGGAACCCAAATAGTATGCAAAGTCCAAAAATTACATTAAGTACAATGAGTACAATAGTCGCGATTTCCATATTAATTTCCTTTAAAATTTATTATAATACAAGTTTACAATATTTTATGATAAATATCAAGTATTATTATTAATATTGTTATATTATGCTTGCAAAGCACAATATATTTTTTATGTTTTTAGTACTAGGCTTGGCTAGTGTCACTGTCCAAGACCCTAGGTGCAGTCGACTTGCGTACGGCATTGGTCTTTGCGTTGGTACTTAGTCACAACTTAGTACTTAATAATATACTTAGTGCGTGAGAGCGCACTAAGGTACTAGCGTACGGCATTGGTCTTTATTTTAATAGAACTTACAAAGCAAGCATTAGTACTTACTAAAGACTACGCCATGGTGGGTCATACCACCTATAGCGTACAGCATTGGTCTATGGTGAGTACCTAAACACAACTTAGTACTAAATAATTATACTTTGTGCGAAAGCACAAAGATATATTTTTTAGTATATAGTACTAAAGTGGGCTAGTGTCACTGCCCAAGACCACAGGTCAAGGGTACTAGCGTACGGCATTGGTCACCGCTTTGAGAGAACCTAAAAAGTAAGTACTAGTACTAACTAAGACCACGCCAAGGGGTGGCATCACCCCCACTAGGGTATTAGGGGATGTGAAATCCCCTAATACAAATGAAGAGGAACAGTTAGTTCCCTTTCAAGCTTAAAGAAATGAAATTTTGTGTAAAATGCCAAATATATACTATTGATTAATTAAGATTTTATGATATAATATTTAAGTTGTTAACAATATTGTTAGACAAAATGACACAAAAAAGATAATGGAGCATAAAGTACTTTTATGAAAGATGTAAAGAAATTATTTGGAACAGACGGAATTAGGGGAATAGCGTGTGAATATATCACACCCGAACTCTGTTATAATGTGGGCAAAGCCCTTGCAATTCTCGCAAAGGAGCAAAAAAAACAAGATATATTGATAGGCGGAGATACGCGACTGAGTACAGATGTGTGGAAAGCCAGCATCATAGCAGGAGCACTAGCACACGGTGCAAATGTAATTGACGCAGGCATTTTGCCAACGCCAGCGGTCAGTCATATAATGAGATATGGCTACACTTTTGGTATAATGGTCACCGCCTCGCACAATCCACCAGAGTACAATGGCATCAAAGTCTTTGATAGTCTTGGCAATAAACTCAGCGATGAAATGGTGGATAAACTTGAATACATATTGCAAAATATTGATGACTATGGCTTGCAACCTTACGATAAATTGGGTAGGTACAAACAAGATTATACACTTAAAAATTTGTATGTTGATGCCATACTTAAAGATTTGAATATAGACCTATACAATTATAAGGTAGCCATTGATTGTAGCAATGGAGCTTGTAGCACTGTCGCAGAACAAGTTTTTCGTGGACTCAATGTCGAATTTAAAATATTTAATACTGACTATGATGGATTAAATATAAATGAAAAATGTGGAGCATTGCACCCTGAATTTGTAGCGAAGACTGTCAAAATGAACAACTATGATATAGGTTTTGCATTTGATGGCGATGGTGATAGAATAGTGTGTGTACTTAATGATGGGCGTATTTTGGACGGCGATTGCATTATTTATGTACTGAGTTTGTACTTACAAAAATTAAATTTATTGTATGGAGATACTGTAGTTACAACTATTTTGTCAAACTACGGGCTAGAACATTCGCTAAAAAAGAAAGGCATCACAATGTTGCGGACAGCCGTTGGTGATAAGCGAGTAAGTATAGAATTGCAAGGGAAGAAATTAGCATTAGGCGGAGAGAAAGCAGGACATATTATTTATACGCCTTTCTGTAAAACGGGTGACGCAATTTATATAGCAGGGTTACTTATGAAATTGCAAAAATTGTGCAATACAAAAATTGGCGATATATTAGACGATTTATTAATATATCCTTGCACAGAATACAATGTGCCAGTTCCTGCAAATTTAAAAGACAAAGTATTAGATACGCCGATAGTCAAAAAGGCAATGGATGAAAGCCTTGAGAACATACAAGACAATGGGCGAATAGTGTTAAGGCCTAGTGGTACTGAAAATATTGTGCGTGTGGTTGTGGAAGGTAAGGATACAAATTTGAATGATAAGTTGGCGGGCGTGATTCGTGACAGCATAGAACAGGCCGTCAAATATTTGAGTTAACTTATTTTTAGTGTTTGAAAGGGAACTACCCGTTCTTTTCACATTGTTTGTATCTAGGGGATGAAATCCCCTAGATAACTAGCGTACGGCAGTGGTCTATGGTGAGTATCTAGACACAACTTGGTACTTAATAATATACTTAGTGCGTGATAACGCACTAAGATATATATTTTTAAGTTTTAAGTATTAAAGTGGGCTAGTGTCACTGCCCAAGACCACAGGTCAAGGACACTTGTCCTTGTACTAGGGTACTAGGGGATGGAAAATCCCCTAGACTTATATTTAAATATATTAATTAAAAATCAAATCACTAAAAAGACATTGCAGAAAGTGGGCAGAAGAATGGTCTCAAGTAAAATGGCAAAGAAAGCGAGAACGAGCAAACAAACTATCGCACGCCCATTTTGTTGCCAGAAAGACGAACAAAAGATGTTTTCACCAAAGCGTTTGTAATTGAAACAAG
>CALWAB010000091.1 GCA_944372745.1 uncultured Clostridia bacterium
GGAGAATATTATTTTGAAACAAATTCATTAAGATTATATCCTAATGTTTGCGGAAATAATGAAGTCATTGATATTGAAATAAAATTAAAAAGTATTATTAATGAATAATTTAAAATGAAGTAAAGAAAATATTCTTTACTTTTTTTAGTTCTATAATAAGATTAATAAAATTTTTGTGTTACGCTTTTAACTATCACTTTCTATTTAAGTATCTTATAATAGATTTCTCTTTTATTTATAGAATTTATAATAATCTATGATTAAATGAAATTGTTCATATTAGACTATTGAGATATAACTTTACATTATTAGAATGGGGGTATCTCTATATTATTAAATTGTTAATTTTATTTGTTGCTTGCGTAGTATTTCAAAAAATAAAAAAAATTTTAAAAAATGTGTTATTTTTTCTTGACAATGGCATATAATAGGTGTATAATACGGTTAGCACTTTAGGAAAGAGAGTGCTAACAATTAAGAAAAACGATTGCTAATAATGAATCAAAAGGGGGTGAATGTGTGAGCGATATAGACTTGAGTGATAGGAAAAAGCAAATACTTTATCAAGCAGTTGAAGATTACATAGAGAATGCTAGCCCAATAACAAGCGGTGCAATGGTTCAAAAAAGCGAAACGACACTGTCTAGTGCCACTCTGCGAAATGAACTTAACGCCTTAGAGCAAATGGGGTATTTAAAGCAGTTACATACTTCAGGCGGTCGAGTACCGACTACTAAAGGGTATAGATTCTTTGTAAATACAATAAAGGATAATTGTCGAGCCGATTTAGATGGTTTGATGAAGATAAAAAGCGTATTTGAACAGCGAACAATCAATTTGAGTGAACTTATTAAAGTTGTCGCTGAGAAAATAAGTGAAGTTACTGATTATCCAACTATTGTATCTTTAGGTGGAATAGATAAGTTAGAAATATTAAGTATAAAGATTATTCCATTGATGACTAATCAGGCATTAATGCTCATACAGACACCACGCGGTTTGTTAAATAATACGCTAGAACTTGAACAAAGTGTAGATGAGCAATCTTGCATTGACGCGGGACGCGTATTGACAAATAAATTTGCCAAAATGACTATAGGCGAAATGGTGGATAACATAGTAACAAAACACCAAGAAATCATACAAGAACTCAATGAGTATGCTGGGTTCTTTGAGTATGTGCTACAGTCTTTAGTTGGTTTGACAAAGAAATATGCACAAAATGGCGTATATAGCAAGGGTGCTACAAAATTACTAAAAAATCCCGAATATCAAAATGTCGAACAAGCAAAAGAGATTCTTCAACTTTTAGAAGATAAGGAAGAACTCAAAAACCTTATTGATGACGACAGTGATGACGAGATAGAATTTAGTATAGGTGACGAACTTTGCGATGAACGCTTAAGCGATTGTACTATTGCCAAAGCCCATTGTAAAATTAATGGTGAAAATATTGCATCAGTAGGCATTATTGGGCCAAAGCGTATGGATTATGCAAAGATTTCGGGTGCATTAAAATTTATAGTGGATGAATTTAATAAGCCTGATTTATTAGAAACAAGCAAGAACAATAAAAAAGGAGACCAATATGATTGAACTTAGAGAGCAAAAAGTGGTGGTCAATATCATAATTGCTAAAGCATTGCTCGAAAAATTAAAACTCTGCAAGGACGGTTGCGATTGCGGTTGTGTAGACGAAGCAAGCAAAATAGACGCTTGCAAAGATGGTTGTGACTGTGGCTGTGCAGGTGGAGTGGAACTCTGCAAGGACGGTTGCGACTGCGGTTGTCAAGATAATGTGCAACATACAAATTCAACTGAACAATGCAATTGTGAACATTGTAAAGAACAATCACAAACATCATTTAGCAATGGTGGTGATGACAACGATGACAAAAATGGAGAAAAAAAAATTCAAAATCAAACAATGAACAATAATCCTCATAAAGAGAATTGTGATTGCAATCATAATCACCAAAATCACAATGGGCATCATCACCACAATCACCATAATGGTGAACATTGTGGTTGTGGGTGTGAACATCATCACAATGAACAAACAAATAATGAACAAAATCACAATAATTGTGAAAGTGAAAGAAATCTAGCGAATGAATATTTGACATTGGCTAGACAAATACAAGCAGATTTTGACAATTATCGCAGAAGAAATAATGATGCTGTCAAACAAGCAAAAAATGAAGGTATAAGAGAAACCGTTTTAGATTTTCTACCAGCACTTGATGCCGTTGACAGAGCGGTTGAATATATGAAAGATGACCAAAGTCGAGAAGGAATTATGCTAATAAGAAAGGTTTTTGAAAAAGCCTTTGCAGACTTTGGTATAGAGCCAATTATGTGTCTTGGTGCACACTACGATCCAAACTTTCACGATGTCGTTGTGGCAGAAGAAAGCAATCAACCTAGTGGTACAATCATAGAAGAAATTGAAACAGGATACACGATGGACGGAAAAGTAATTAGACATAGCGTTGTCAAAATTGCTAAGTAAATAGACAAAATTTGACATTAAATGGCATTAAAATTAACATATAACTATTAAAAATAAAATATTGAAGGAAAGGAGAATTTTTATTATGGCAAAAATTATAGGGATTGACTTAGGGACTACAAACTCATGTGTAGCAGTTATGGAAGGTGGTGAAGCGACAGTTATACCTAACGCAGAAGGCGGTAGAACTACTCCATCAGTTGTGGCATTTACAAAAGACGGAGAGCGTTTAGTTGGGCAAATGGCTAAGCGTCAAGCAGTGGCTAACCCAGAACACACTGTATCATCAATTAAGCGTGAAATGGGAACAGACCACAAAGTAAAAATTGACGACAAGTCATATAGTCCACAAGAAATAAGTGCAATGATTTTGTCAAAACTTAAACAAGATGCAGAAGCATACTTGGGACAAAAAGTAACTGAAGCAGTCATCACAGTACCCGCTTACTTTACAGACGCACAAAGACAAGCAACAAAAGATGCTGGTAAAATAGCAGGTTTGAATGTACAAAGAATCATCAACGAACCTACAGCAGCAGCACTTGCTTATGGACTTGACAAGGCAGAAAACAAAAATCAAAAGATTTGTGTATATGACCTTGGTGGTGGTACATTTGATGTGTCCATTATGGAAATAGGCGATGGTGTATTTGAAGTATTGGCTACTAAAGGTAATAATAGACTTGGTGGTGATGACTTTGATAATAAAATCATTGATTTGCTTGTACAAGACTTCAAAGACAAAAACGGAATCGATTTGTCTAAAGATAGAACAGCACTTCAAAGATTGAAGGAAGCTGCTGAAAAGGCTAAAATTGATTTGTCTGGTGCAAATAAGACATCTATTAGTTTGCCTTATATCACTGCAGATTCTACAGGGCCAAAACACCTTGAATACGAATTGACAAAGGCTAAATTTGAAGATTTAATCAGCGATTATATCAAAGAAACTATACAACTTACAAAAGACGCTATCAAAGATGCTGGTTTGACATTGAACGAAGTTGACAAGGTAATTCTAGTAGGTGGTTCAACTCGTGTGCCAGCAGTCGTAGAAGCCGTTAAGAATTTGATTGGCAAAGACCCATTCAAAGGCATCAACCCAGACGAATGTGTCGCAATGGGTGCTGCTATACAAGGTGGTGTATTGGGTGGCGAAGTTAAAGATGTATTGCTACTTGATGTTACACCATTGTCACTTGGTATTGAAACATTGGGTGGTGTATTTACAAAACTTATTGAGAGAAATACTACTATACCTACAAAGAAATCACAAATATTCTCAACCGCAGTTGATAATCAACCGGGCGTAGATATCCATGTATTGCAAGGCGAACGCGAATTTGCGGCAGACAATAAGACATTGGGTAGATTTAGCCTTAATGATATACCACCTGCACCAAGAGGCGTTCCACAAATTGAAGTTACATTTGATATTGACGCAAATGGTATAGTTCATGTATCAGCAAAAGATTTGGGAACAAATAAAGAACAAAATATTACTATCACTGCATCTTCAAACCTTAAAGAAGAAGACATCAATAAGGCAGTAAAAGAAGCAGAAGATTACGCAGAACAAGACAAGAAACGCAAGGAACTCATTGAAGTTAAGAATCAATGCGATGGTATGATTTTGGCTATTGAAAAATTATTGAGAGAAAACGGAGATAAAATTAGCGAAGACGATAAGAAGAAACTTGAAGAAGCACTCAATAAGGCTAAAGAAGGAATGAAGTCTGATAATGTAGACGATGTCCGTAAGGCAATAGACGAACTCAGCAAAGAAAGCGGAGATGTAGTGTCAAAATTATATCAAACAGCTAGTGCAAATGCTGAAAATAAAGAAGAGCAAGCAAAAGACGAAAAGAAAGATGACGACGAAATTATTGTAGATGAGAAAGACTACAAAGAAGAGAAAAAAGACGGAAATAGCGACAAATAAAAGGAAAGAAAATGGCAGATTATTATGATGTGCTAGGCGTGTCAAAGAATGCTACACAAGACGAAATTAAGTCCGCCTATAGAAAAAAGGCTAAACAATATCACCCAGACTTAAATAAAGACGACCCGCAGGGAGCGGCTGAGAAATTTAAGGAAGTGAATGAAGCCTATAGCGTGCTTTCTGACGAAACTAAACGCAAAAATTACGATACCTATGGTTCAGCAGATGGACCTCAAGGTTTTGGCGGTTTTGGTGGCAGTGGTGGATTCAGTTCACAAGGTGGATTTAGTGGTTTTGGTGGGTTCAGCGACATATTCAGCGACTTATTTGGGGGCTTCGGTGGCGGAGCAAGGACGAGTGCAGGAGCACAAAGCCAAGCCCGTGACGGTAGTGATATCAATAGTACAATAAATTTGTCGTTCAATGAAGCGTGCTTTGGGTGCGATAAAGAAGTGAAGGTCACTCGTGAAGAAACTTGTTCACATTGTAAAGGTACTGGTGCAAAAAATGGTACTGAATATAAGACTTGTAGTGAATGTGGCGGTAGCGGTAGAGTGAGATACACTCAAAGCACACTCTTTGGTCAAATGACATCAGTCGGTGTTTGTAAAACCTGTAATGGTAAGGGGAAAATCATTAAAGAGAAGTGTAGCGAATGTAATGGCAGGGGTATAAATAGAGTTACACGAACAATCAAGGTGACAGTCCCAGCAGGCATAGACGATGGTCAAATACTCACCTTGCGTGGTGAAGGTAATAGCGGAATAAATGGCGGATATGATGGAGATTTAATGCTCAAAGTGAAGGTAGCAAAACACCCAATGCTTGAGCGTGATGGCTACGATGTGAAGATAGAAGTGCCTATCCCATTTACTACTTCAATATTAGGTGGCAAAATAATCATACCGTCCCTAGAAGGAAAACTAGAACTGACTATCCCAGAACTCACTCAAACGGGTACAACATTTAAGTTGAAAGGGAAAGGTATTCCTGTGCTTAGGAAATCTTCACGCGGTGACTTATTAGTCACAGTGAAAGTAGAATTCCCTAAGAATCTAGATAGGAAAACTAAAGAAGCAGTAAAAACCCTCGACGCGTCAGTCGACCAAACGCAGTACGATAAGTACAAAAAGTATGTCGACAAAGTAAAGAATCTATAATCACTATAGATTTAAAGCTCCTTTGTAATAGATAAAAACCTTGTAAATAGATAGATTGATTTTGAAAAGTGATTATAGATACACCCTAAGGCTATTCCTTAGGGTGTTTTTATATGGTTTAAATATAAGGTTTATGTATATGATGGTTGTTATCATAAGATTTTATATGTATTGTGTAAATAAATGTTTTAATGACAATATTTTAATTTAAAAAGGGCAGTATAAATATTTACTGTCCTTTAATTTATCTAGTATGAATAAATGAGTAATCTACAATTTTTTATAATTCTAATGCTTCGGCATCTTTTTGTAATTTTTCTTTTAATAATTGCATTGAAATAGCGTCATAAACTTTTTGTTGCTTTTCTTGTTCTCTCTTTTCTTTTCTTTGTTCAGCCCTTTTATTGTGTCTTGCCTTTAATTTTGCTTCTATAATTTGTTGATTTCTTCTTTCTCTATGTGTTTCATCAAAATCAAGTTGTTTCTCAATGTTCTCTTCGATTTCTTGTTTATTTAATGTAGAATAGTTCATATTTTTCATCTCCTCTGTCGATATTGTACCATAGAAGTCGTAAATTGTCAATATTTGCTTTAAAAATTGCGTGTATACATTTGACAAAGTAACTGCAATATTGATAAAATAAATTAAAGCGTATTATTGAATTATGTATAGACGCTTAATTTAATTAAAGTGGAGTTGTGATGTTAAAATTTTTTATTGATACAAATAGTGAATTGTGGTTCGAGAAAGTGGACCAAATGGATGTAAGTATTATTAATATGCCATATTGTTTAGATGATGAACTTTTAGATGCCGATTTAGGAAGAAATGCTGACTATGTTAAATTTTTTGATAGAGTACAAAAAGGGGCCACGCCAACCACTTGTGGCTTAAATAAAGATAATTATATACAGTATTTTGAACCAATCTTGCAGGCAGGAGATGATATAATTTATGTAACATTTTCTCATAAATTATCTAATACTTTTGAATATATGCGACAAGCAATAGACGAATTACTTGTAAAATATCCAGAAAGAAAGATTAGTTATGTCGATACAAAACAAATATCAGTGGGAGAAGAACTAGTAGTAGAAGAAGCATATAAGCAGTATAAAAATGGTGCTAGTGCTGAAGACATTGTGGCTTTTGTTGAAAAATTTCGCATAGAAGTAGGAACATATTTTGGTGTAGAAAGTCTAATGCACTTGAAACGCGGTGGTAGAGTTAGTGGAACGACTGCAGTTCTTGGTACATTGCTAAATATAAAGCCTATACTCAAGATTGACGAGGAAGGGGCAATAGTAAAAATGCAAACGGCTAAAGGTATGAAAGGCGTTGTAAAGACTCTCTTTGATATTTTTAAATCCAATGAAGATAAAGCAAAAGACTATAGCATTTATATAGCACACGCCAATCAAGAACAATGTGCCGAAGAACTAAAGAAATTAATTGCAGAATACATAGGGCAGGATAGTAATATAATGATACAACCAATAGGGCCTACAATAGGTACTCATTGTGGTGTAGGTACTTTGGGATTAGCATTCCATAAAAAATAAAAACTCTTTGATAATTTAAGGGCAAAGAATTGTAATTTAATTATTTATAATAATTACTAAGCATAAACACTCTTTTGTAATTAATGACATGTTTGAGAGTTTATGCTTTTTTTATTGTTTTCACTAGTATTATAAGCACATATAAAAAACACTTTTCTATTAACATACTTTGTTAAGCGAAAAGCGTTTTTAAAATTACTCTTTATGACTTATTGTTGTTTCAATATTTGCATTGTAATGTTGTATATTTTTTATTAGGCATTCAGCTTTGTTTAATTCTTTTTCTACATTTTTCAATATAATTTTAGTTTTTGAAATATATTCTTTATTAAGTAACCCACTTTCAAAAAGATTATTATTTATCATATTTTGAAGTGGAGCAGAAGTTTTTAGTAAATTATTTTTCATTTTTTCTAAAGATGCAGAGTTATATCTTTGTTTATTATTAGTTTCTTTATGTTTTTTAAATAATTTGTCATTTTGTTCTACTTCTATTTTTAATACTTCAATAGTTCTATTGATTTGAGAAAAAAGCATATCATAAATTTGTAATACTGTTTGATGAGATTCTTTATAAGTTCCCACAATACTATAATATTTGTTTTCAGATATTTCATTAATCAATCTCAAAAATTTTAATCTACTTTCTACATCTTTAGTTTCAAACGCTTTAATTGTAAGCATTGCTATTGCGGTGTCTATTTGCATATCATCGTTTTTTATTTGTAAATTGTCGATGTTTATTTCTTTTTCCATAAAATTTACCTCTCTTCATTTATAGATGTTGCATATCTTAAATTGTGATTGTTTATTTTTTTATCTAATGAATCTAATTCTTTTAAACTTTTTACCAAATTATTTAATGTATTTTTGATATTTTCAATGTCTTTTTTGTTTAAAATATCATATACTAGAATGCCATTTTTGACAAAAGTTATTAAAGGAACACTTTCTTGTTCTGTAAATGATTTTCGTATTGAAGTATTAGCATTGACATCGTTTTTAGCGTATTTTAATTCATTATTTACTAATTCTATTAATCTATCATTATTTTTTATTTCGTCCTTAACTTTATTACATAAATGTGTTACCATATCCGATACAGTATTGTATGATGTTTTTACATTCATAATGTCACTATAATATCTATATTGGCTTAAATTTTCAATAAGATTTAGAATTTGCTTTTGTTGTTCAATGTTATTTCCTTTAATAGCATTGATTGTCAATAATGCTATAGCAGTTTCAAAACTTATTTTTTGATTTTCTGTATTTATATCATAAATATTTAACATAATAACTCCCAATTTTATTAAATTATAAAACATTATTAAAGGTTTGTCAATACTAATTGATTTTATTTTAAACGGGTTATTAAGTTTTATATAACTTGTTTTTTTTATTAAAATCTTGTATAATGAAATTGGTGAAATTATGCAGACTAAAGAAAATATAGATAAAATTTTTGACTATTTAAATGAATTATATCCTAATCCAAAGTGCGAATTGCAATATAAAACGCCTTTTCAATTATTAATAGCAGTTATTTTATCCGCACAATGTACTGATAAGCGTGTAAATGAAATAACGCCACTTTTATTTGAAAAATATCCTACAGCAATTAAATTAGCAAATGCTAGTATTGAAGATGTAGAAAACATTATACGACCCTTAGGATTTTTTAGGAACAAAGCAAAGTCAATTGTGAGTTGTTCAAAACAACTCATTGAAAAATTTGATGGAGAAGTGCCTAATGATGTTGATAAACTACAAGAACTCAGTGGAGTAGGGCGAAAAACCGCAAATGTTGTGACGGCGGAAGTATATGGAGCGAATAATATAGGAGTAGACACCCACATATTTCGCGTCAGCCATAGGCTGGATTTAAGTGATGGTGCTACGCCACTGCAAGTGGAAATGGATTTAAAAGAACAATTCATAGGGCGGAAAATGAATGTTGACCACTATCTATTGGTGCTTTTTGGCAGATATCATTGTAAAGCAATTAAACCTAATTGCGAGAATTGTAAATTGCAATCTATATGTAAATATTATAAAGAAAAATTAGTGGAAAAGGGAAAATAAAATAGGTTTTAATTGCGAATTAAAAACATAACAATATAAAGGTGTCACACCTTGACAATAAATATGTATTGTGATAAAATTATTAAAAGGAGAAAATAGATGTCAAAATATTTACTTAGGTTAATAGTAGTCATACTTTTAATTGTCGTAGTGACAGTGGTTGTATGGTTGATATTAAATAGACCAGATGAAAGTAAAAAAATCTATGATGAGTACATATCATTGATAGATGACGAAGGCTATCAAAATTATGAATACTTTACAAAAGAATTCACAGACCCAGTTACACAAACAAGTTCAACATTATTAAATTTTAATACCAATATCAATACTCATTATCGTGTGACAAATGCTATTAAAGAAGATATTGAACTTAATTTAATGCTTTTGAATTATGTCACAAGTTATGACGAGGTAGCACAAGATGGCGTATTGGACGCAATTGCTAATTACAATTCAGTTGCTTATGGTGCAGACGGAGTGGCATATCAAGCACGCTATCTATATGAATATTATGTGGCTGGCAATTATAATCAAGCAAATGTTGAAGCGTTAATAAATAAATTGCTTGTGACAATGCACAATATGGAAGTAGCGGGAGCAAATGTATTGACGGTACTTAAACCTTATGTACAAACTTATGTATATGCGGGGAATCAACCAGAGGATATAAAGTATGTATTGTATGATACTAGGGCATTAGTTGCAAGTTCTGTGGCTAATTCTTATGAAAATACAGACGATACAGACAAGTTATACCAATTCTTTAATAATTATAATGCCTATATGACCAAACTTGAAACGCTCATTTCAACAGGTGAAGAAAATGGTTATAATACTCTTGTGAATACAAGTACCACAAAATTCATAGATAGTTATAACGCATTAGAAACTGAAACACTCACTGGTTTATTTAATGCACTTAATAAAACAACTTATATTAATTCACAAACCGATGAAAATATTAAAACGCATTTGACTAATATTGTCACATACTTGGAGGCAACAAATGAATAAGATAGTTCAAAGTATAATGGTCTTAGTAATTGGTATCAGTGTAGCATTTGCTTTTGTCGGTTGTAGTGAACGCGAAAGAACGACAGCCAATATTCAAGAATTGACCAGTCAAATAACGACAAATTATAGTACTTATTTTGATGCAAATAGTGATTTTCAAGTAGTTTATAGTACGAATGTGCAAACCTTGATTAACAATGAAGCAAGAGCTAAAGTTCTTACAGATTATTTATTGCCTATTGCAAAAACAGGGTACGCATTCTATAATCTTACAAAAAGTACAATCAGTGATGACACTTGGAGTGAAGAAGATAGAATAAATATATATAACAAATTGAATGATTTGAACACTAGTTTTGGCACATTGAACAATACAAAATCTCGTCTTGAAAATGCTTTTAGTGATTATAGCGGGGGAACAATTACAAATATACAATTCAGTAATTTGACTAATTATATAAAAGAATATGGTAATTTTGTAAATAGTTTGCAATCATTTATTGGTGTATACAAGAGTGCGTATTTTAGAAATTATAATACTGAATTTTATGCGTACAATGGTCAAAACGATGTAGATGCTTTAAGTTTAAAAATTATTTTAGCGGATAAAGCTTATGAGATATCAAGGGCATCTTACAATTTAGAATATAAAGAATACTATGATATTGACAATGCCACATTCAGCGATACGGTAGCAAGTGGAACAACTACTAAAATGTGTCTTGAAATGAATAAAGTTTTGGCTTTGTCATCAAAGGCAAATAATACACTAACTGATGGCACTAAGAAAACGGCATATCTTGATTTAAATAATAGCGAAAATTATTTTAAATCTCAAATAACTTTATTTGATACTGCAATCAACGCATTTGACTTTGAAAAAATGAGGAATAGTGCAGAAACAGAAACAGCATATGTAGCTAGTTTGTCATATCAAGATAGAAGTAATTATGAACAAATTATGTATATAGCATATTCATATATTCCACAAGTCGTATTTGAATATCAAACAGTATTCAATAGTTTTTAAATATTTAACAAAAAGGAGCTCAAGAACTAACTCTTTGAAACTAGCGAAATAATAAAAAAAGAACTTTGTCTAATTTAAATGAAATTTAAAAAATTTATAGAGTTCTTTTTTTTATGCTCGTTAAAAAATATTAAATTAACATCATTTTTTTATTGATTAATTTTATTTATAATTATGATATAATAATTATTAGGAGAAATAAATGACAGAATATAAAACATTTGAAAACGATAGTTTTAGAATAGAATATCCAATAGATTTAGAAAAATTTACGCAATTTTCAGTTAAAAATGCTATGAATAGTATTGAAAAACTTAAGACACTCTTTAAAACAAAGGAAAGCCTAAAACTCAATGCAAATTTTTTTGATATTAGAGAAGATTTCGTTAAATTCATAAAGCAATATTCAACAGAAGAAATACCAGATTGGGTTAGGGGTTGTTTTTATAATGATGGAATACAACTTTATGTAGACAAAAATAGTAGTTATCAGTTAGAGAGAATGAAATATACTTTACTACACGAAACAGTACATTTGTATTTTAATAATTATATCTATGATAAATATAATGTTAAGAGAATATGTTGGTTTGATGAGGCTTATGCTAACTATTTAGATAAATGCCCAAGGGATATAAAAAAAATTTTACAAACATTAGAATTACCTATTGATTTCAATATGAGTAGTTTATCTAGTCCTCAAAGCGATGCTTATGGGGCATTTAATTTGATAGGATATTACATTTTTTCAACTCATCAAGAGAAAGAATTGCTAAACCTTTTAATAAAAGATAGCGAACAAATAAGAGAACTGGGCAAAACAGTCTTGAAAGATGCAGTAGAATATATCGAAAACAAAAAAAAATAGTTCAGTAGAAATAGATGGTGTATTGAATTAGAAAATGGCAGTTAAACTTGTGCTTGTCTTGATTAAGTACTGTCGGTTTCTTCTCTCTATTTCCTAAATAAGTCAGGTTTAAAAATATAGAATACTCGTCGTGGGATAAAATATAAATACAATAAATTAAGAATATAAAATTAAATTAGCATAATGTTTAAAATAATTGCAATTTGAATAAAATTGTGATATAATTTTAATACGCTAGCGTGGCTCAGTTGGTAGAGCAATTGATTCGTAATCAATAGATCGCGGGTTCGAGTCCCGCCGCTAGCCCCATTTATATGTTCTATAGTATTATTGGCATATATTAGATTAAAGTATAAATTATCACTTAAAGAGTACAGAGTATCGTACACTAGTCTCCACAAATATTATAGAATTTTTTATTTTTAATATAGAGTTTAAAATGAAAGAATACAGTAAGAGAACGAATTTATCACAAAATGAGAAGAATATCCACAAAGAAAGAATTGCCTTTATGATAATTGATGATGAAATTTTATTTTTAAAAAATAGTGAATTATCACATTTTATGTGGGCAAAACAATTAGGCGTGCCAGAATCTATATTCTCTCAAATTGTACGAGGCTATTATAAAAATGGTAAAGCCTCTTTTTATAAGGGCAATTTTGAATATGATAACGAATGTATTGAATGTGCTAAGCGTTTTGCTACTGAAATTAAAGAGTATGTTGGTGTCTCTAGTATTGAGTGCTGGTGCGGACATAAAGTTGGTAAAATAGGGGAAGAATGGCCTTCATTATATTTTGTAGGTAAAATTTAATTGTTTTTTATTTAGCAGAAATTTGCATTTTCATTTCGTTTATGAAAAACAATAAAAAGAAGTGCAGACTGTAGACAAACTATAAATAGAAAATGAAACAAAGTTAATAATTACTTTTTGCTTTAGCAAAAAGCAATTATTTTTAAGTTTTTATGCTAAAAAACATAAATTTATGTGTTTTTTGACCCTAGGTCAAAGGCTAGCTCTTGCACTAGGGTTATAGGGGATGGGAAATCCCCTAGAAAATTTATTTGTCTACACGCTGGAAGTGATATTTTTTGAATAAAATATTTTCTTTATAAAATACTAGACTAAAGCAATTTTGTATATGCTTTTAAGAATATAAATTTACATTTAAACAATTTTAAATTTGGCAATACTAAAAGTATGTTAATTAATTTATTACAGCTTTTAGTATTTTTTTGTATAGTTGATATGTTAAATTGTATATTTCAGCAAGCCTTTGATGATAAATATCGAATAGTGAAGATTAAAAGATATTTTAAAGCAAAATTATTAAAAAAAGGATGTAGGCTTAAATCGCATACTTTTGTTAAACGCGTGTATGGCTACGAAAGGCATTTTGATTATATTTATAATGATGAAAATAATGTTTGTATTTTTGATAATTGTATTTTTCAAGTTAAAAAACCTATGTTTTTAAATTTTATTATAAGTATAGATAACTCTAAAGTTGTCTTGAATTTCAACGATTTTATTAGAAAGGGAAGTTACTTGATATGTGCAAAATTTATCAACGAAGTTAAATTGTCAATTTTGATTACACCTTATTTAGATATTTCAATGCGTATAAAGAATTTAACAAGCAAGAAAAAAGATATAAAAATAAAAATTGAATGTCAAAATATTGACACAAAGTTTATTGTTAATGTGCAAGGGTTGCTAAGACAAAAAACATTGAATGGATGTAATTTAACAAAAGACTTCACATTGAACAAATCAAATTTATTTAAATTTAAAATACAATTATTTAAGACTCCTTTATTTAGTACTTACCAATTTAATTATACTCCCAAAATATATTGTGGAGTTATTTATGATGTTTTTAGTAGAAAAGTACTGACAAACTATAGTCGCTTTGAAGATGTAAAACGCTTTTGCATTAATCATAAGATAAGTTTAAGAAATGTTTTTTATTTAGAATTATTTGGTTATGAAAATTATGTAAGTTTTAAGAAAATAATCAAACATATATCAAAACTAAAACAATTTAATATAGAACTATTAATAATTTATAAAGACATATATTTTAAAAAAGTTAGTGGTATAAAATATGTCAATTATTATAGTGATAAATTGCATATATTTAATTATTTAAAAAAGAATTTTTCATTTAGTAATTCAATTGATGGTTTAATTTGCAATCGCAAAGAAATTCATAATAGAGTAGATGATAAAATAGGTAAAGAAAATGTAGTGCTTTTAAACTTAGATAATATGACTTATGATTATATAGAAAATTGTCTATATGGTATCGTCAATCAATCTGCAATTTTAATAAACACGCAAGGTTATTATAATTTTAAAATTATCAATCATTCACTTATTTTACAGAACGACAATGAACGAATAGTATATAATTTTTCTTCACCATTCAAATTTAAAAAAAATATACTTTATTTTTACAAAATGTCAGCTGTGCTTATTTCAAAGAAAATAATAAAAAAAGTTGAACTATACGATATTATATTAAAAATTAATGCTATAAAGGCACATAAGAAGTTGTTCATAAATTTTTGGCAAGATACCGATAATGAGATTAAAATATATCAGGACATTGATGAATGTATTAAATTATGTCCACCTATTTCTATGATTTATCATTTAAATAAAAGTTTATATAATGTTTTTAACAGCACAAAAAGATTTGATGTAGTTTCAAATTTAATGTCTTTTTATTATTTAGTTAAGGGGAATAAATTAGCACTAATAGAAGACGCTTTAATTATTAAATATAAAGAAAAAATATTGCAAAACCTTTATCATTGCTATAAAAAATCATTATCTAGTCAAAAAAACAATGACCTAATAATCTTGTATTTGCATTCTAAGAATTTAATTAATAGTCAAGTATTCAAAAATGAAATTCAGTCAATTATTATGATAAAAAATGAATTGAATAAACGCTTAAATTCAATACTAGATATTATTGAGTC
Organism: uncultured Clostridia bacterium; assembly: GCA_944372745.1. Taxonomy (GTDB): domain Bacteria; phylum Bacillota; class Clostridia; order Christensenellales; family UBA1242; genus CAKVOD01. The sequence continues at coordinate 15,172 of CALWAB010000091.1, forward strand.
ATATTCTACATTTGATGAACTTATAAATAAAGTAGAACCTACTTTGTTTAATTATGAATTGCTACAAGATTATTTGATGGAATTTAAAAATGGATTATTTAAATTTAAAAGTGATAAATGTCTATACAACAATGTGTTTAGACTTGAAAATGAAAATTGTCATATAAATATATGGCTTAAAGGGAATAAACTTCATACAATTCATACAGACAATATGACAATGAATCAAAATCTATATTTGCCTTATTCTTTAGAAGGATTTGATAAGACATTGAGTATAAACAATGAATAAGTATTGCAATTTTATTTTAATGGACAAAAGATTTTAATTATATTATAATAGTAGCAATAAAGAGAGTGAGGCAGTATGCAATTAATAATGGAAGATTTCGCCAGTTTCAAATGTAATAGGCAAGAAATCATTTTGAGTTTACAAGAAAAATATTTTAGAAAAATAATCAATGGACAAAAGAGAAATGAGTATCGTTTTAATTTTGTAAAGGGAAAATCTAAAGCCTATATTTATTTGCCAAAAGATAAACAATGTATTGTAGGTATAATATATTTAGGTGTGCCAGTATGGCATAGTGTTGAATCTGCATCAAAGGTTTATAGCGAATGTGGTTATGGTGAATATCAAGTTATGTGTGATTGGCTTAAGGGAAGAAAAGGGTGCTATGTAATACCTATAGAAAGTTACTATGTGTTTAAAGAAGTTATAACTAAGGGAATTTTAAAACAATGCAATGAATTTAATGCTCCACAAACCTATTTGCTTTTAGACAATCGTCCGCATCTCAAGGCACTTGTGCATAAATTTGAAGCCAATATTCAAA
>CALWAB010000092.1 GCA_944372745.1 uncultured Clostridia bacterium
TGATTCTTTTCAATTATATCTTCGTTCATCATTCGTCCTTAATTTATATAATGTATATTATTATAACAAATAGTACAAATTTTCTCAACTAAATATATATAATTTTTCTAGCAAAAATAGTAAATAATATTGCACACAATTATTTTATTTATTCTTTTAGAAAAGAATACTTTAAAAAATAAAAAAATACAAAAATGCATCTAGAATGAGAATGTTAATAGAATAAAGATACCCATCTAATATGTTACTAAAGAAACAATCAAAAAAAGCCCCTAAAAAAGTGGGGCAAGTTTTATTGGAAGTTTCTTCTATAAATAGTCTCTAAAGTTTGATAATAAACAATTCTATATTTCTTATTTGGTTCTTTGTTTTTGTTTTTAAGATATAAATCTCTGACTTGATTCCATAACCCTTTACTTTTTATTGAATATTCAATATCGCTATGATTTTTATTAAGCTTTCTTAAAGCCCAAGAATATCCACCTGTATTTTTATCAAATCTTATATACCTTTGTCTTAATCTACCTTTATCATCATATTTATTTTCTACAATAGCAAAATCAAAACTATGTAAAATTTTAGACTTTGATTTATTAATATCTTTAATTGTAAAAACAGAAGTAGAATCTTCAGCACATTCGTAATTAGAACTAAAATAAGTATTAAATTCTCTAATAAATAAGTTTTTTAATAGTTTAGGCTCATAGAAATCTTGGTTATTGATTTTTTGTATTTCAATATTATAATCAAAATCGAATCCTTTATTGCCATTTTTTTCTCTAGTTATTAATTGTCGTTTACCAGAACTTCCAATTCGATAGAATTGAAAAGTTAATATTCCTTTTTCACGAAGATTTTTTTGTACTTTTTTTATAATATTTTCTACATAATCTTGTAAAGGTTTATATTCGCTTTTCGGTACATATTCAAACATTTTATTTTACCTCCTTTAGTTTGAAATTGGGAGGGGACTGCCTTAAGACAGTTAGGGAGCAAATAAATTGCATAGCCAGTTTATTTGCTCTGTAATTATACCATAAATTTAAAAATAAAGATGTTTTTTTTCAAAATTTTTTTATTTTTTTAATCTGCAAATATTTGACTTTTTGACAGCCATCTTTTTGTATTATTTAATAATATATAATATATTCAAAATTTACTTTATTCAGTCATATTTTCTAATATTGTCAATTTGCCCGGCAATATTGTGATTGTGTAATGGTCGCCGTCTTCTGCCGAACCATAAACATTATAATCTCCCGGTTCTTCGCCTTCATCTCTAGTTATAAGCATATTTCCCATTATTTCTGTTATAATGCTCATATCTTCTTCTAATATTGCATCGGACGAACTAGCCACTTGTTTTGTATAAGCAGAAGCATCTGGGTCTTGTTCCCCTTGATATTTTTCTGCATTGCCCAATTGGATGACATAATTTCTCTTTGTGATTTCATACTGAGCCCCATTTACTGTGACATTGTAATTATGTTTATCATTCGCTTCAACTACTTCGCACACAATATCGTATTTGCCCACATTCTTCTCTAGCCCACTTAATGTGATAGTAAGTTCATTATTGATGATTTCGTCACTACTCTCATTTAAATTGTAAGTAAACACCATTTCATCACCATACTTAAATGACTTTTCGTGTACATCAATGATAATATTGGCTTGATTTATTGTGAGTTCGCCCGTTGTGACAATAAGTGTATAATTTTCAGTCCCTTTAGTTAAATTCATTGAAATTTCATATACATCTGCATCTGTACCCGCTCCAACAAATTCATAAGCCACTTCATTGTTAAACAATTGTCCATTGACATTTGTAATTTGATAGTCAAGCGTTTGCGTTTGTCCGTAAGTAATCACTGTATCTAAAACTGTGGCAAATATTTCCGCTTTTACAATATTTAAAGACCCACTCAATACTGTTATATTATAATTTGCATTTGGTTGCGTAGCATCTCCTTGCACTGTATATTGTCCTACACCTAAAACTTCATAGTATTCACTTGGCACCGTAAATGTGAACTGGTCTGCTCCGTCTTCAGCATCACCCATCGTATCGCTATTTTCAGCATATTCAAAAATGTAATTTGGCTCTTGCCCATAATACAATGTTGTATCAGTAAATTTTATGACAACATTTGCTTGCTCAATTATTAAATTCCCCCCATTGAACACAATATCATAATTTGGCATTTCTTGATTTAATGCAAAATCAAGTGGATAAGTGCCGACATTATTTTGATAAGGCACAGTGACATTTACCAATGTAGTGATATCTATGCTCCCTACATTTTCATCGCCGTTTTCTGTATCTAAAGTATATTCAAGCCCCTCAGTACTATAGCCTTGATAATAACGCATAGTAATGTCATTTACATTGTACACAAGTTTACGCTTATTGATTGTAAGTTCACCTGCTAATGTTTCTACTTGATAATTGGTATCTTCTGTATCAATAATCATATTGACTTGATATGTGCCTACATTCTCGCCTTCTTCTCTTTCATAATGAACAACAAGTGTGTTGCCCTCAAGCAGTGCATCACTGCCTTCTGCCACGACAAATTGATATTCTGGGTCGACATCTAAATATGTCTTTGTAGCATCCACAACTTGCAGTGTCAAAAGTGCTGGTGTGATGGACAAAGTACCATTTATGGCATTTACTTGATAATTTGTTTTTTCCTGATTGCCGACTGGCACAATGTCGTAAGTGCCTACATTCTCGCCTTCTTCACGCGTAAATGAAATTGTAAGTTCATTATCTAAAATCTCGTCAGATTCACTTGTAAAACTGTATGAGAAATTAGGGTCATTTTGTCCGTAACGCTTAGTAGCATCACTTGCTTCTACTGTGACAATTCTTGGATTTATAGTCAATGTGCCGGTGCGTATAGTCACATTATAATTTGATACATACGCCCCGCCTATTTCTGCATTGACGACATATTGTCCCACATCTTCGCCTTCGCCACGCGAATAAGTGACAGTGAACACATCGTCATAAAATAGTTTTGTCGTATCTTCAGTGTTTCTTTGATTGTATATGGTGTATGTATAGTCCTGTGGGTCTTCCGTTTTATACTTTTTCTCTGCACTTCCTATTGTCACTGTGACAGGTGTACGCAAAATATTAATTCTATTATTAGTAAATGTTAAATTGTAATTTGAATTATCGTATTCACACACCAATTCATATAGCCCCACATTGTGAGCATTTTCAGGCACTGTTATGGATATATTCAAATCTTCTTGCGTGTCTTGATTTTGCAAGCCTGACACGGTATATGTAATATTGCTTGGAGTAACTCCATAATAAGTGGCAGGAGCATTGACTTGCACAGTCGCCAATGCTGGTTGAATATGGTAATTGCCTTCTATAAATGTCACTCTGTAGTTTGAACTATTTTCGCCAGTTAAGGTGAAGGATTCTGCTTCATAAATTCTATAATTGCCAGCATTTGTGCCTTCTTCTCTTTGAAGTGAACCACTAATAATCGGGGCATTGTCATAAAAATTACCTATTACTCTATAAGTGAGTGCGATGTCTTCACTTCCATAGGAAATTTCTCTATTGTTTGCTTGCACTTGTATCTCTTGTGGTAATATTTGCAATGTCCCATCACAAGAACCCACATAGTTTTCACTATTTATCTCAGCACGAATGTCGTAAGTGCCAGCATTTATAGGGGCTTCAGTTGTATATTCTGTTTCCCCTTGCAATCTATAAAGATATGTAACATTGTCGGTGACTCCAACAACTTGCATTTGTTGTGGCTCACCATTGTAGTCGCGTGTAACTACACCATTGACGCTACCTTGAAAACGCAATGTGAGAGTCCCAGCGGACACATTAATAGTGACACTGTCAGTGAAATTTCCGTCATAGGCTCTCAAATAGACTACCGCACTTCCCGTATTGAGTGTCTCAATACTGACGATAGTTTCGGAAATTTCATCCATTCTAATAATGTCGTTATTAGGCGTCCACCATTGTACTCTCTGGTCAGTGGCATTGACTGGGTCGAATACTGCACGCAATTCAAATGTCTGTCCAACAACTATAGTTTCGGTCGGCAAGCCTTCAATTTGTATTCCTTCAAGTGGAACATCATCACAACCAGCAAAGATGAAACCAGTCACCGCTATAAACATTGTTAAGATAATGCCTTTAAATAAATTTGTCATCCCTTACCCCTTTTCTTTAGTAAATGCTATAAAACTACATATTACAATATAATTTAGCACACATAGTGGCAAAAATAAGCCGTAATACTGTATTTTTAAACACTTAAACTTATCAAAAGAACAAACCACACTTATGTTTGATAATTAATATTTCAAAAGCCCAAAATACAGCAAATGATTAATTTAATTTAGTATACCACAATTTTGACTTTTTTTGCAAACAAATGAGAAAGACAGTAAAATAAATTTTATTTTTTATACATAAGATACAATTAAACTTCTCTATTGAAAAATAAAATATTGACATATTCAATAATCTATAAAATAAAAAATCTCTTCGAAACTAAGTAAATTGTTTTGAAGAGATTCACCGTTCTATTATAATTCTAAATTTTGATTAATATCAAAATTTATTTTAAGACTGACATCTTCAATGTAAGAAGAATCACAATAGATACCGGTTATTAAATCATTTAATCTTAATCTAAAATTCAATTCATCAAAATTTGTGCCTGTAAATTTTATGGGTCTATTGTCATTTCCAATTATAAAACATTTGATGTATTTTTGAACTTTACCATCTTGAATTTGAGATAACCTTGGATATGTAACAATTATATTGTAATCCAGTGTTTGTACCAAATATGAATAATACTCGCCCAAACTATCTACAATAGAAAATATTTTATTTTGATTAGTATTAAAACTTAAATGTACATTTTCATATCCAGTCCCAGAATATTCAAGAATTAAATCAATTTGTGGATAATATTCAAAATTTTGATTAGCGTATACACTGAAAACCAAACTATCTTGTTCAAAGTCTAAACCATTAACCCCCCAACTATACTTATTAAATGTGTTATAGTACCATTATTTATACTATTAACTACCTCATTTGTTTTTGTTAAATTTATATTTGCACTCAAATTAGCGGTAAAATATTTTCTTGAAATATCAATACTGCTAGATTCAAAATTCTCATCTACTGTCGCGGACCTACTTACTATAAACTTGTATTGTGGCGTAAAGACACATTATTTTCAACTATTTTTATATAGCAATATAATTTTCAAATAAAAAAGAAAGTGCCACAAATGTATCTAAAGCATACTCAAATATATAACTACAAGGACTAAGGCATATTGCCAATACCGAGCCAATCACATACTTTATTAGTATATATTTAATTTCTTTTTCATCAAAACTTTCATTGACATTCAAAACATTACTGCGAATATCAATCTAAATTAAGTATAAAATTACAAAGATATTAATTTTTATGTATATGATATATTCCCATTTCTAAATTCTAACAAAAATAAATCTCTATAGCCCTTTACAAATTTTTATCAATTTGTTATAATTTATTGCAACAAAAGGTAGGTTAAACAAATGAAATCTATTTATACATATTATAAAGAAAGATTAATCGAAATTAGCGGTCGAAATCGTAGCCTTTATGCTAAAAAAATTAGCAAAAAGTATGCTTTTGACATAGGTAAAATTTTTGATGGTGACTATGATACTATCAATGATTTCCTTGATTTTTTGTGGTACGACAGGCGTTACAGTTTCCCACTTATTAAAAAAGATGACAAAGAACGCCTTGCCAAAAATCTAGGCGTAGAGCACGACATCAATATTCGCAAGCAGAATTTGGAGAAATTAGAGGGCAAAGAAAAGAGTGAAGAAGCTTTCAAAATTCAACGCGTACAACGCGAAGAAACTAAAAAGGCTCTTTTATCACAAGTGAATGACTTAAAGAACCTTAAGCGTGACATAGAAGAATTTGCCCGCGAGACAGGTCGCTATGAAATGTATGTAGGCTATCCTTTCGTCACTGGTTACATAGGCAAAGATTTACAAATTAAAGCCCCACTCATTCTTTTCCCTTGCATTGTCAACATAATTGATGACCAAACCGCAGAGATAGAACTCAAACGCGATGAGAATATCCAATTAAATAAGGTTTTGATTCTCGCTTATGCTAAGCAGTACAGATTAAATGTAGAAGATTTAGAAATGGAATTTCGCAGTCCTTTTGCTAGTTCATTTAAAAACATAAATGCTGTCATTGAATACCTAAGAAAATTTGGAATAAAAATGTCTTATCAGTCAAGAAAAGGAATGTTTAATTTTGAACGCGTAAAAGAGCCATCACCAAATGACGGACTAGATGTTAAACAACTCTGCGTACTTGGGCGTTTCCCACTTGCAAACTCTATCTACAATGACTACACCGCACTTGAAAAGAAGCGTTTGACAAACGAAGCTATCAATGAACTTTTGAATACTACTCTACCTAAAAAGATTAAGAAGGTCAACACAAATCTATTTACAATCAACGACCTAGATTACGCACAGACAAGTTGTGTAATGAATGTCAATATTGACGGGAATATGGTCATATATGGACCACCCGGCACTGGTAAATCACAGACTATTGTAAATATAATATCCGATGCTCTTTGCAAACACAAACGAGTGTTAGTAGTATCACAAAAGAAAGCGGCACTAGATGTTGTATTCAACCGACTAGGCACTTTAAATAACAAAGTTATGTTTATAACTGACCCAGAAAAAAACAAAAATGAATTTTACGAGAGAACGCGTACTACACACTTAGAGAATTTAAATTACACTCCTATGGACTATATGGACAATTACGAGAACATAAACGACAAGATTGCGTGTGAAGAGCGTGAACTAAAAATCATTTCAGATACTCTATTTGAACCCCAAGAATTTGGCATTTCTTTACAACAGATGTATGCAAATTCTCATATCATTGGTAAAAACACCTATGAATACACCGTCTATAAAAACATACAAAATCATCCAGAAATACTGTCACTTACCTATCAAGAACTTGAAGAAGCATTAAGAGTGATTAAAGAAAAGAAAAAGGGTGAACACTACTACAATTATCTAGAAGCCAAGAAAAATAACCCCCTGATTGATAAAATTAAGAATGACCTAAATATTCATACAATCAATTCGGCATTAGCAAGATTGAAAGACTTGACAAGTTCTAGAATTGTACCTTTTGACACTGCTAAATACCCTAATTCAAAGCAACTTATTGCCTATTACCTAGACAAAAAGATTGACAGCGAAGACTTAAAACCACTTGTCAAATTTGTGGCAAAAATAGACAATGAAAAGGCCTACAACACTTTGCAGACAAGTTATGTATTTTTGCCTATGCTACCTTTTGCTAAACACAAAACAAATCAACTTGAACAAGAGATAGAAGAAAACTTCCGCAAGACCTTGGCTGCGATTGACGACTATATCAAAGATTACACATTCTTGCAAGAAGTATTGACAGAAGACGGCTACATAATGATGGTAGACAACATATTAAATGGCAATATGGTATTTCTCAGGTTACTTATGAACGCACTCAGCACTTATGTCGATATTCGCGACTTAAACAACGCATTGAGTTCACTAAATGACAACGAAAAGACAATACTAAATTTTGCCTACAAATCTACAGAATCTTATGCACGCTTTAAAGACACTCTAGATATGTTAATGTGCGTTCGCATCTACATTGAGATAGTACAACTAGAAGAAAAATACAAGATTAATTTGTCAAAAATTCTAGATTATGAAAATACGCGCAACCGCATTTTGTCACTAAACCACGACCTTAAAGACATTTGTCGCAATATTTGTGACGGGGCATTCAAGGACGATTACATTAATAGGTATGACGGCGACCAAGAAAACAAAAATTTCCTTTATCAAATTTCAAAAACTCAAAATCAATGGCCTATTAGACGCTTTATGGAAGTATACGGCGACTATATGTTCGACCTATTCCCTTGTTGGTTGCTTTCACCTGAAAGCGTCAGCACAATTATGCCATTAAAGAAAAATCTATTTGACATTGTACTTTTTGATGAAGCGTCACAGGTCTTTGTGGAAAACACATTGCCAGTAATTTATCGTGGCAAGAATATTGTGGTCGCTGGAGACTCAAAGCAACTTCGCCCTACTGCAACATTTATGAAGCGTTATTTAGGTGCTGATGTTGACGAAAATCTAGATTACTCAACACAAGCGGCACTAGAAGTAGAAAGTTTGCTTGACTTAGCAATGACGCGCTACAAATGTACGCATTTGACATATCACTACAGAAGTAGAAATGAAGAATTAATCAACTTCTCTAACCACGCATTCTACGAAGGACGCTTGCAAATAGCTCCAAATACTACCAAGAATAAAGGCAAAAAACCTATTGAACGCGTGCTTGTCAATGGTCGTTGGATAGGCAGACACAATGATGCTGAAGCACAAAAAGTCGTTGAGATAGTCAAGAAAATATTTAAAACTCGCAAACACAATCAATCTATAGGTATTATCACATTTAATGCAGAGCAAGAATCCGCTATTGAAGATGCACTTGATGCTGAATGTGCTAAAGACCCTAAATTCCGCGACCAATATTTGCTTGAAACAAACCGCAAGGAAAATGGTGAAGACACAAGCTTATTTATAAAGAACCTTGAAAATGTGCAAGGTGATGAACGCGACATAATTATCTTCAGTATTGGCTATGCAAAGAATGAATATGGGAGAGTTGTGGCTCAATTTGGTCCACTAAGTGTAGAAGGTGGCGAAAATCGTCTTAATGTCGCCATTACGCGTGCAAAAGAAAAAATTTATGTTGTTACAAGTATTGAGCCTGAAGAACTAAATGTAGAAAACAGCAAAAATGCTGGGCCTAAGATATTTAAGAGTTATTTGAGATATGTTCGTGCAGTATCCAATGGTAATAATTTAGAGGCACAGTTAATTTTGAATAGTTACGATACTCAAGAAACGCCTAAGATTTCTCAAATTAACAATGATTTTGAAGGCGAAATTAAGAAAGAACTTGAGAAAATGGGTTACACTGTCGCAACTAATATTGGAAATACTGACTACAAGATTAGTTTAGCCATTTACGACAAAGAACTTGACAAGTATCTAGTCGGCATTGAATGTGATTATGCCGCTTATCAAAGCAGTGATAGTCTTATAGAAAGAGATGTTTATCACCCAGCCTTTCTAAAGAGTCGCGGTTGGGAATTAATAAGAGTGTATAGCCGTGATTGGTGGTTACATAAAGGCAAAGTACTTTCTCTCATTACTAAAACAGCAGAAAAAGCACGGGCAAAGTATTTGAATGAACAAAAAGACATCAACAACAACAAATCAAAAAGGGAATGCTAATAAAAAGCAACTAAAAAAGGTAGACAATAAAACTACTCAAAACAAAAAAGAAAATGCTACACAAAATAAAACTCAAGTCAAAACTATTACAAAAGCAACAAAAAAGTAATTTAATAATTTTACTAAAAAAACTCCACATAAGTGGAGTTTTTCAGACTGTAGACAAAGGGGATTTTCTAGGGGATTTCCCATCCCCTAGAACCCTAGTGCAAGGGCTAGCCCTTGACCTGTGGTCTTGGAGAGTAACACTTGCCTACTTAGTACAAAGAACAACAAATAAATATATCTTTGTGCTTTCGCACAAAGTATAATTATTTAGTACTAAGCTGTGACTAAGTACTCAACCTAGAC
>CALWAB010000093.1 GCA_944372745.1 uncultured Clostridia bacterium
CACCAACTTCTGCAGACCTTGAGCAATTATTTGAAGATTTGGCAGCAAATATTTCAAAACCCGGTGCGACAGATATAAGCATTGATGAAATACTAAATTCAGATTTCACTATTACAAATCTTGAAACACCTAATTTTGGTACAGCTAATATAGTTAATCCTACCACTATTCATTGGGATATAGACCAATTAGGCGTCACAACAACAGAAAGTGCGGTATTACAATTTGATATCCAACACACTGCTCAAACTTCAGGAACAAAACAAGTGAATGGATCTATCACTTATGATGATGCAGAAGGCAATGTTGTTACATTCCCTAATCCTGAAGTTGATGTAAATTGTTGTAATACAGATTTTAGTGAGGAATGTCCTACACCTGTAGACTTTTCTACTAGCACTTGTGAAGCAACTTTAGATTATGATTTAGGGGAAAATAGTTTAGAGGCTGTCGGCAGAATAGTCACACTCAGCACAACTATAAGAAATGTATGCCCTAATAAGCGTGTTGCACTTGCAGTACAATTGTCAGAATTAGACGATGAGGGCTTAGAATACGAACGCGGTTTAAAGACTTTCACTATACCTGCACACACTTGCTCAGGTTGTCAAGATGTCAATGTCAGCAATATAAAATTCATTTTGCCAGAAGACATCAGTGTATCTAGTTGCTCATCAATGTGTTGCGAAAGAAATCTTAGAGCGAGAGTTATATCTCACTATATTGACGCAGGCACAATCTGTGATGAAGTTCAAAACAATTAAGCTAATTCTCAAAATAACTAATCAATATACTAAACAAAAATAATTAATACTAAAAATTAATTTTTGTAATTAATTTTTAGTATTAAAAAATTTAAACTAATTAATTTATTTTAAATAAATTAACAACAAATTTTAATAAAAATAATAATTAATAATAGCAAACCATACTACCACAAAAAACTACTAAACTAATCAAAACACACAGCATAGTAATCAAAAAAGGCTTCATAATGAAGCCTTTTTATGATTGAGAGTGTAGGCACATATTATGTCTAGGGGGATTTCACATCCCTTTGATGCCCTAGTGCAAGGGCACTCGCCCTTGACCTATGGTCTTAAAAAGTAACACTAGCCAAGCCTAGTGCTAATAACTTATAAAAATTATCTTAGTGCTTTGACAAGCACTAAGTAGATTTATTTAGTACTAAGTTATGTCTAAAGGCACTCACAGCAATCCACGCCAAAGTGGAGCATCCCACCTATTTTTACACAAAAACATAATAAAATATTGCTTTTTGCTTTTGCAAAAAGTCAAATTCAATTTTGTACTTATTGGCAGAAACAATATAAAAATTATTTTCTTTTAGTAATTGCCTTTTTATCTATTATGCCCCTTATTAATTCTTGGTAAATACATTAATTGGTTTTCATAATACACAAGTGCTTTGTTAAGTGACAATTAAACCACTTAAATCTATATTGCCATCTTCATCGCTACAAACAAATGTGTAAGGTGCTTGTGTGACAGTCGCTCCACCTTCTTGGCTGAGAGTCCCACTCAAAGTGCCACCTAATGCTTTGATTGTGTATGTGCGTCCTACAACTAATTTAGGCAAATTCATTTGTGCATCTTTATTACTTGTCAATTTATAAATAAATACTTGAGAATAGTCATCATTATAAAATAATAACAATGCGTCACTTGAAGTTGTATTTTCTATAGTCACTTGACTTTCATAACTTGGGTACTCATTTTGATTTAATTTCTTTAAATCTAAATGTATTGCTACTCGCACGCCATACACATAGTCATTTACATCCTTATGGCTTAATGCCCCAACTGGACTTATAAACCTAGCACGGAAGGCTTTATTGGAGTATCCAGAGCGAAGCCATATGTTAGTAGCAGTGGCTCTATCATAACCATTTAGTTGCCACATACCTGTTCTTCCGTCTTCGCCTTCACTGACATTTGTAAGGGTTGCATCAGTTGTATTTACATTTAGCGTAGATACTGTTTCTGCTTCGTCATATAAATCATCGCCATCTGTAGCACCATAACCTGTATGCCCCACTTCAAAGCCACTAGGTATCCACATTTTATCATTATAAGTGGATGTATCTTGTTCTGCCCAAGATGAGTACCTATCATTTAAGCCGTCCATTCCATTGCCAACCGCCCAATATGTAGCGTTTGCCGTATAACCGCTAGAGCCTAATCCCGTACCATTTGCTCCACTTGTCCACATAGTGTGATTAGCGTCATACGAAGTTTGATATGCACTACTCTGCCACTCGCCAGGCAAATCTTTTGGCATTACTACATAATTGTCCAATTTAGAATAATGATTTTTCAAAGCACTGTAAGTATTATTTACAAAAGTGCGAATTTCACTATTGGTGTAATCTCCGTGATTATCGTCAAAATTCACCGAAGTATAGGAATCTACCATATACAAAGTCAAAATGTCTTGGGTAGCACTCACTGAACGATACACAACTTGGAAATATTGGTTGCTTGCTTCATTTATATTGTAAGGGTTATTGGACTCATTCGCACTATCAAAAAGTTTTAATACAATTTGTGCATTGCCTTTTTGTGTATCCGTCCAAGTGCTTTGGTCACCAAAATTACCAAAGTCTTTTGCTGTCAAATACACAACGCTATCGTCTTGTGGCGTAGTCTTATCACCCCATACACTTTCATTATTGATTGACGACATCAATTCTTGCAAAACGCCCACATTGACACCATTTGCTGTAAATAATGCTTGCGTACCAGTATTTATAGTATGCGTGCTTTCGTTTACACTGCCCCCTACAACCGTCATAGGTGCATTTGTGTAATATGTTCCGTCTGTACTTGTCCAACCCGCATTTAGACTTCTCGAGTTATAAACAAGCGGTTGCAATGTAAATACTATCAACATTACTACCACAAAAAGCCACATAAATAAGTTAAATGTGGATTGTCTAGCATAGTGTTGATTTAAACTATTAACATTTAATCTATTTCTTGTGTAACTCATATTTACTCCTATTGAAACATCTTTACGCACATCGCCTGCAATTTCACTAGAAGTATTTTGCATAATATAAATATTTTTATGTATTATATTAGACACTGATTTTAGTGCCCGACTAAGAGCCCCCCCCCCCCCCCCATGGCTCATGTTTTATCGATATATTCTTATATTTGCACTACATTTCATTTGTAAACTTTT
>CALWAB010000094.1 GCA_944372745.1 uncultured Clostridia bacterium
AGTTATTGTCAATATTGTAGACAACAATATAAATGCACTAGTACAGTTATTGACTGAGTATAAACTCATTGCATTTAAGCAAGTTGAATTTACACTTGAAGACTATTTTATGCAATTCTATATAGAAGACAAACATTATGGGGGTGCATTATGAACGAAATAATTAAAGTTGAGCATTTGACCAAAGACTATGGAGAAGGACACGGAATTTTTGATTTAAATTTTAGCATTAAAAAGGGCGAGGTATTCGGCTATGTGGGAACTAATGGCAGTGGTAAGACCACGACCATAAGGCACTTAATGGGGTTCTTACAACCAACGAGCGGTACTTGTAGCATAATGGGTTTTGAATGTTGGAAAGACGCACCCAAAACAAAACAATTTGTAAGTTATGTACCGGGGGAAATTGCATTCCCAGACTTGCGAACAGGGACAGAGTTTCTTAAAGCACAAGCGGAATTATTGGGGCTTAAAGATATGGAAAGAGCCAACTATTTGTGCCAAAAATTGCAATTAGATACTTCTGCAAACCTAAAGCGTATGAGCAAGGGTATGAAACAAAAGACCGCTATTGTGGCTGCTTTTATGGCAGACAAAGAAATATTACTTCTAGACGAGCCAACAACAGGGCTTGACCCGTTGATGCGAGAGACTTTTCTTGAACTAATTATGGAAGAAAAAGAGCGTGGTAAAACAATCTTTATGAGTAGTCATATGTTCAATGAACTAGAAGACACTTGCGATAGAGTGGCACTTATTCATAACGGAAAAATTATTGATATTGCCAATTTAGGTGATATTGACAATATGCCAACTAAGACCTATAAGATAGAGTTTGAAAACAAAGACGATTATGCTAAATTTAGGCGTTTAAAATATGAAATATTGCAAGTGCAACCAGAATACAATCAAGTTGTTGTCAAAATTGACAATGAACAAATAAATAAATTGCTTGCGTCGCTTGCACATTATAAAATGAAGTATATAGCAGAAATCAAATATTCACTTGAAGAACACTTCAAGGAAGCATTAAAAAAAGATAAGGAGAAGGGAAATGTTTAGTAAGGCGTTATTTAAACAGTCAATGAAAGCACATTGGGTAAAATGGGTGACAGTGACAGTGGCTACTTGCGTAATGCTAGCGATAGTAATCATAGTGCTAGGTAGTCTAAGCATAAATGACATTCGAGATTCACTCAAAAATATCTTTGTGCAGGCTGACCAAGAGTCCGAACTCAAAGAGCAGTCTATAGACGGCTACGAGTTGTACTTGACTACTGTAGATATGTACAAAATGCTTGATACTGAATCTGGACAGTTAGTATTAGGAGTGATTAATAATATCACAAATGAATATGCAGGTAGACTAGCTGAATTGCAAGGGCAAGGCGATGTCACTGATGAGCAAGTGCAGGCATTGCGAAGTGAAATAGCACAAAAGTACACTGAGAGTTTCGCTACCATGTTGCCTGACATTAGCAGTGATTATATAAATATGTTTTTAATGTCTATTCTCACGCATTACGATGAGGCGTCAAGTTCAGGTAGCGTGGATACGACACAGTTGCTCCAGAATGCGTATTTAGATTTAGTCTACAATATGGCTTATGAAACATATTTAGCGAAAGAAGATGCCACAGAAGATATGGCATTACAATCAGCTCAAGGGGCGAAAGATACTGCACAGACTGCGATAAGTAAATATCAAGAACTTGGTGCTGATGCCGATTATAGTGCGTTGGCTTTAGACTATATGAATGATTATATATATAATTCTGTCTATGATATGCAAATAGATGCAGGGCTTACTGAAGATGAAGCGTTGCAATATGCGGTTATAACAAAAGTCATTTCAAATACTGCAATTACAACTTATCAATTTTGGTTGAGTGAAGACCCTGATATTACTAAAGAGCAAGCGAGATTGAATTCTACACAAAGTATTTCTGACCAAATGCCAGAAAAAGTGGCGGAAGCATTGACTGAACTTGGCAATATGGATATGTATGGACTTATCATTGGTTCAATCTTCTACAGAATTGCAGGTCTATTGCTACCGATGGTGTTTGTCATTATGACTGCAAATTCGTTGCTTGCTGGTCAAGTTGATTCAGGTTCAATGGCGTATGTCTTGTCTACTCCTACTAAGCGTAGAACTGTAGCAGTGACGCAAATGGTTTATTTGCTTGCATCACTATTTGCAATGTTTGCACTGCTGACGATAGTGAGTGTAATTGCCGTGTTTATCTCGGGGGGCAATAATTTTGCGATAAACTACGGCGAAATACTACTATTTAACCTTGGGGCGTTCTTGACAATGTTTGCTATAGCAGGTTTCTGTTATATGTGTTCAAGTATTTTCAATAGAACGAAATATTCGCTTGGCATAGGCGGCGGTATAACAATCTTTTCACTTGTTTGTACAATCTTAGGGTTGTTTGGTTCAAGTGTTGTGCCGTCAGCAATGAGAATAGAGCCTATGAACTTCTTTAACTATTTGTCAGTGATAACATTGTTTGATACCACAGAAATATTAAATGGCTCGTTAGACTTTTTATGGAAATTTGGCATATTAGCAGTGATTGGTATAGTGACATTTATAATTGGAGTATTCCGCTTTGATAAAAAAGATTTGCCATTATAAAAGGGGTACATTATGTACGATTTAAATTTATATAATAAAACTGAAAATAAATTAAATAAATGCTTTAGTAAACAAAGAGAAATCATAAAGAACTGTATAGGTTTAGGGCATACACCTGAAAATAGTGATTGTCGTCCGTATTTAAAGTATTTGCATTGTATAGATTTTGCAGATAAGATATTTCAATGTTTTGAAGAATTGTGTGCGGGTGAACGCAGTGAGGGCTTAGGAAGCGAAAAGGCAACAATATTTCATAGACAAATAAAAGACATT
Source organism: uncultured Clostridia bacterium (assembly GCA_944372745.1). GTDB lineage: Bacteria > Bacillota > Clostridia > Christensenellales > UBA1242 > CAKVOD01. The sequence continues at coordinate 2,918 of CALWAB010000094.1, forward strand.
GCAAAACATTATGATGACAAAATTTCTACCATAAAATCAAAAAAAGTTGATTCTACAGATGCTTTAAAAGAAATCATTGATTTGTGTATACAAGGGTTAGATAAACCAGAACAAGATACACTAATGCAGGCTAGGCAAGTAATTAATCAAAATGTCAATGAAACAAATTTTGAGAAATCAAAAGAAATACGACAAGTCTTAAATGATTATCTTAATGTCACTGAAGATATTGCAGAGAAAGAACTAAATAGACATAAAAAACAAATTTTAGAAATAAATAATGAAAAACAAATTTAAATATCTATAATAAAGTTTTTGCAAATTTACGAATGTATAAAATTAAATAACAAAATTTATATAAAAAACCACCAAAAGAATAAACTTTTTGGTGGTTTTTATGTTGTATAAAGTTAATAATTTATCTTTAAGGTTTGACTTTTTAAATATGGATTAAACTTAACTATAAGTTGGAAATTAATCAAATAATATTTTTTTAATAATGTTATCTACTTAATTCACAAACTTTTATAAACTCTTTAAAAATAGCATTGTGTTCTTTGTATTTTTTGTATAGTGATTCAGGGTGGAAACGCATCCCCATAAAAAATTTTTTATTAGGTGCTTCAATAACTTCTATGTTGTCATAATCATCCTTTGCTGAAATGATTAAAATACCATAATTGTCAACTATGTGCTTATGCCTTGAATTAACATCTAATTTTTCTGTTTGTACTATTTTATAAAAATAAGAATGTTTATCAATATTAATTGAATGAACGATTTCTTTGTCTGGTTGCAAATGAAATTCTGTGTTTTCTACCAATTTAATTGTTCCGCCTAATGCACGCAACATATTATTTTGTCCTGCACATATTGCAAGACATGGGATGTCATTGTCATAACAATATTTTGCAATAAAAATTTCATAAGTATCACTTAAAATACCGCCTTGTAGAATAATGCCATTACAAAGTTTTATTTGGGCAATTAAATTTTCTTTCTCTTCGCTATTTAAAATTTGTTCAGCATTATAAATTTTATTTTGGTCAATTAATTCCATATAATTTTGAGGGGACAATATACCTATAGCAATGCCACCATTGTCAAATATCGCATTTTTGACTTCATCACGAATAGTGGTATTCATTCGCCTTTCGTTCAAATTTCTGTGTTTTGC
>CALWAB010000095.1 GCA_944372745.1 uncultured Clostridia bacterium
TTAAACATTTTATATTTATTACATACTTATTAAATAAAGAGTCAAAAGTTTATAAATACATATAATTATAATTAAATATTAAGATTGTGATGAAATATTTAAAAAACACTTTAAATTTTTGTAATGAATTATGCAAAGTATATATTAATTTTAAAGATTAAATACCAATATTTTTATTAATATATCATCACTTTAATTTTTAATGTCAATTATTAAAAATCAAATAAATATATGCAAAAAACTTGACTTATTGCATAATATATGATATATTATTTTATCTTAAATTTTAAAAAATAGGTGGTGAGAAGAGATGACTTCCGTTAAAGTCGGTGCTAATGAGTCTTTGGATAGTGCACTTAAACGCTTTAAGCGTAAGTGCCAAAAAGACGGTATCATAGGCGATATTCGTAGGAAAGAAGCGTATGAGAAGCCTAGCGAACAACGCAAGAAGAAAGAAGACGCGGCAAGAAAACGCATTAGAAAATCTTAATAAATTTAAAGACTTGTATTTGAATTGCAAGTCTTTTTCATATAGAGATTTTTTATTATTTATGGAAGTGTGATAGATACAAAGGCATTAAAATATCTCTTAAAGAGAATAATGTCAATATTGACTTCCACAGATATTTTAGAACCTTTATGAATAGCGGTCGTTTAGATCCATCTTCTAAAACTCTAAGCAATGACTAAGATGAACTATCCTGTGGTGTGAGTGCGAAGGCACACCATTGTGGTTTTTATAGTGCCTTTGAATGTGATTATATGCTTTTGTCAAGCAGTGACTAACTTTGCACTGTGTTGACTGCATTTGTGACATTGAAGTATGCCATTTACTAACTCTAGTAAAAAACTAGAAATTTTTAATTATGCATTTTTACGCAATTTTGCTAAAAAAAGAGATTTTATTCATTCAATTTGTGTCGATTTATAGGAACTTTTGTCGAAACCAAAAGTTGTTATAAAAATCATTTGTGATTTTCTTATAAACTTGCTAAACTTTGTTTATTCTCTTGAAGGAGGTAGTATTATGGACGAATTGAGAATAAAAGCCAAAGAGGCTAGAAAGAGATTAAGACAAGGTTTTTGGAATGATATAATTAAGGAAAGGCAAGCGATTATTCAAAATGCACTAGAACATGGACAAGACATAAAACTTGTTGAAGAATATTGCAAGCGTAAGATAGAAGAAAAAATTCGCAATCAAAATAATCCTAACAAACAAAGTGAAGAAGATATTTTATACGAGAAAGTTTGTCAATTAATGGAGACAAATGAAGTGTTATTAAATCCACTTTCGAAATTAATTGACCACGAAGTATATGATAAAATGAGTGACAATGCAAAACAAGTATACATATTAAAATTATCCGAACAATACATAAAATTGAAACAGCGATATAATAATGAGCATAGTCATGGTCTTGACATTGCATATTGATAAAAATTTAATATAGTACCTTTAAATGTTTTGCAAGCAATTTTATTTGTGCTATAATAAAATTATGGAAAATATAGATTTAATAAATACATTAAATGAAGAACAAAGAGCCCCTGTATTACAAACTGAAGGGGCTGTATTAGTTACTGCTGGTGCAGGTAGTGGTAAGACGCGTGTTTTAACACATAGAATTGCATATTTAATACAAAACGGTGTGCATCCATATAATATATTGGCTATCACTTTTACTAATAAAGCAGCCAACGAGATGAAAGAAAGGGTAGAAAGAATTACATACGATTGTCAAGATATGTGGGTATGTACTTTTCACTCAATGTGTGTGAGAATATTAAGGCAATTTGCTGATAGACTAGGTTATACTAAAAATTTTTCTATTTATGGTGAGCAAGAGAAAGAAAGTTTAGTCAAACAAATTTTAGTAAACTATAATATAGATGAAGAACATAAAAAGTCTATGATGTATCATATAAGTAATGCTAAAAATTTAAATTTAGCCCCCATACAATATCACGAACAATTTGCTTATTTGCACGAAATTGACGACATTTGCAAAGTATACGCAGACTATCAAGAGGAACTCAAAAAAAATAATGCTTTCGATTTTGATGATTTACTCATAAAGACTTATGAACTATTATTAAACAACACTGAAGCACGCGAAAAATATCAAGAGCGTTTTCATTATATTCACATTGATGAGTTTCAAGATACCAATAGAGTACAATATGACATAGCACGAATATTGTCTGGTAAATATGGCAATATAATGGTAGTTGGTGATGAAGACCAATGTATTTATGGTTGGCGTGGTGCTAATATTCAAAATATATTTGATTTCAAAGAAGATTACAAAGATGCTAAAGTATTCAAATTACAACAGAATTATCGTTGCACCAAAAACATTATAGATGTAGCAAATAGAGTAATTAAAAACAATACTCAAAGGTTAGACAAGGTATTATATACTGAAAATCCAGTGGGTGAGCCTATTGAATTATTTGTGGGGCATAATGATGTACAAGAGGCGGGTTTTGTGTCTAGACGCATAAGTGATTTAGTAAAACAAGGCTACCAATATAAAGATATTGCTGTACTTATGCGTTATAATGCTATGACGCGTTCTATAGAAGAAGGGCTTTTGCACGCTAATATCCCATACAAAGTATTAGGGGGAATGAAATTCTATGAGCGTGCTGAAATAAAGAATGTGCTTGCTTATTTAAAAGTTATTGTCAATAATCAGGACAATGAAAGTTTATTGCGTATCATTAATTTTCCAAAGCGTGGGATTGGTTCGGCAAGTATAAACCAACTTCGAGCATTGGCAGATTCTCAAAATATGAGCATATTTAATTATTTAAAAAATTATGGGGATACTTTGCCGTCTGCATTAAAAAACAAAGTTTTGCCTTTCCGTGATTTGATGATAGATTTGACAGACAAACAAAATATGATGCCACTTTTAGATTTTGTTAAGGAAGTCATTCTTAAATCTAAGATAAAGGATGCCTATTTAGAAAAGGATACGACTGAAGACGAAAATAGAATTGCTAATATTGATTCATTGCTTGCTTCGGTAAATACTTATGCAAGTCATTATCCAGAAGATTCTTTGTCTGAATATCTACAAGCAATTACATTATTAAGTGACGCCGATGAAAAAGATGATACCTTGAATTCGGTTACATTATCAACCGTTCACGCTGTGAAGGGACTTGAATTTAGGGCTGTATTTGTTGTTGGGCTTGAGGATGAAAATTTCCCAATTCTTCGTAATGATAGTGAAGATGATATTGAAGAAGAAAGACGCTTATTTTATGTAGCAGTAACGCGTGCTAAAGAGAGGCTGTTTTTATCTAGATGCAACGAAAGGTTTAAATATGGAAATCTTAGTCGCTTTATGCCTTCGCGTTTTTTAGACGAATTGCATGGTATGGCTAATATTAAAATGGTAAGTTTTAATTTAGGTTATAATCTTGACCGAACTACAAATAATTTTAATTATGGTAATTATGATAATAAAGCTTATGTTTTAATGGATAGTACAAAACAATCTAGTTTATCTAGTCACAATAATCCTACTACTCATTATACTTTTGAAACTGAAAATAAATCCAGTGATGGTTTTGTGGTTGGGGCACAAGTTGAACATCCACGCTTTGGGGTGGGTACTATTATAGATACATCAAAATTAGCAACTATGAATGTGATTAGTATTGACTTTGAGGATGTGGGGATAAAAAATTTGACATTTGATATGTCACCATTGACTTTATTATAAGGGTGAAATATGGACTTTAAAGCTAAAATGCGAGATTTGATTGAAAAAATCAATTTACACAATTATAATTATTATATTTTAGATAATCCAACAATTAGTGATGCAGAGTACGACAAATTGTTGGATGAATTAATGGCACTTGAGAAAGAATATAATTTTGTATTTGAAGATTCACCAAGCAGGCGTGTAGGGGCAGAGGTTGTTTCAAATTTTGAAAAAGAGCCACATAAAGTACCATTGTATAGTCTAGACAAAAGGCAATCAAAGGAAGAATTAAAAGAGTGGTATGATGATATAATGACTAAATACCCAAATACAGAATTTTCTTTCGAATACAAATTTGATGGCTTAACTATAACAATATTGTATGATAATGGTGTTTTTCAAAAGGCTATGACGCGTGGAAATGGTATTATAGGTGAAGTTGTTACAAATCAAGTAAAGACTATAAAAAGCATTCCACTTTCTATACCTTATAAGAACAAAGTTATTGTACAAGGCGAAGCAATTATGCTAAAATCTGAGCTTGAAAAGTATAATAAAAACAATGAAGAGCCTTTAAAAAATGTTAGAAATGCTGCAGCAGGTGCTATTAGAAATCTTAATCCACAAGTAACAAAAGAACGCAACTTAGATATGTATTTTTATGCAGTGCCATATATTGAAGGTCGTGAAATTGAATCACAAGAAGAAGTATTTAGTTTTCTTAAGGAAAATCGTTTCAAAGTGCACAATGCAAATCAAATCGTAAAGTCTTTTGAACAAATAACCTCTTTGATTGATAAAGTAGATAAAGAGAAAGAAAGTCTTGACATATTAATAGATGGAATTGTTTTAAAAATTAATGATTTTAATACTTGTAAAGAACTTGGCTATACTTCAAGATTTCCAAAATTTGCAATGGCTTACAAATTTGCGCCACAGGAATTGACGAGCAAAGTATTGGATGTTAAATTCCAGGTGGGGCGTACAGGTAAGATTACGCCACTTGCTATTATTGAACCAATATTTTTAGCTGGAGCGACTATTCAAAGAGCTACTTTGAATAATTATAGTGATATAAGAAGAAAGCATATTAAAATTAATTCTTATGTTTTTGTAAGAAGAAGCAATGAAGTTATTCCTGAAATAATTGGCTTAGCGAGTGATACGCCAGAAAGTCGTGAAGTGGAAATGCCTAAAAATTGTCCTAGTTGTGGGCAACCTTTAAAGCAAGAAGATATCGAAACATTTTGCACTAATATTTGGGGTTGTCCTGCTCAAATTCAAAAAAGAATAGTTCACTTTTGTTCAAAAGATGCTATGAACATTGAAGGGGTTTCAGATAAAACTATTGATATGTTTTATAATATTTTCCACATAAGATTTCCTTATCAACTGTATGATTTAACTCGTGAAGATTTGTTACAATTAGATAAATTCAAAGATAAAAAGACAAATAATGTCTATGAAAATATCCAAAACTCAAAAAATCCACCTTTAGATAGATTTATATACGCATTAGGTATTAAAAACATTGGTAAGAAGACTGCGAAAGATTTAGCTAAATATTTTAGGAGTTTTGATAAATTTCAAAATGCCACTTTTGATGAATTAGATAGTGTTGATGACATTGCTGAGATTACTGCTCAAGGAATCGTAGATTATTTTAAAGATAATAATAATTTGCACTCATTAGATGAGTTATTTAAGCGTGGTGTAATTCCACAAACAACTGTTGGAGAAATAAAAGGCGTATTCAGTGGGATGACATTTGTTTTGACTGGAACTTTAGATAATTATACAAGGGAAGAAGCATCCAATGAAATAGAAATACGCGGAGGGAAAGTAGCGTCTTCTGTTTCTAAAAATACAACTTATGTGCTTGCAGGTGATAGTGCTGGATCTAAGTTAATAAAAGCACAAAATTTGGGAATAAAAATCTTAAATGAAGAAGATTTTAATAAAATGTTAAAATAAACGAAAAAAATATTCAGGTAGAATACTTTATTACTTGAATATTTTTTCATTTTGTGCTATACTAATAGGCATTGGAGAAATCTATGGAAATTACTGAAAAAGAAATTAAACATTTAGCATCTTTATCTAGATTGAATTTTACTGATGAAGAATTAGCTAAATTCTCTGCCGATTTTAAGGCAATACTTGATTATGTAAATGAATTACAAAAAGTCGACACAAGTAATGTTAAAGATAATACTATAATTAGAGCATATGACGAATTAAGAGAAGATGAAGTAAAACCTTCTTTATCTAATGAAGAAATAGTTGGAAATGCTCCTAAAAATTATAATGGCTATTTTATAGCACCTACGGTGGTGGAATAATATGGAAATAATGAATGAAACCCTTGAAAATATTAGTGAAATGCTTGATACTAAAAAAATTAGTTCTGTTGAATTAGTAAATGAAAGCTTAAAAAGTATTGAAGCGACTAAAGATTTAAATATTCTACACGAAGTTTGTCGTGATAATGCCTTAGAAATGGCAAAAGATATTGATGCAAAGAGGGCTAATGGGGAGAAGTTATCTAAATTAGCGGGTATTCCTATCGTGATTAAAGATAATATATCTATGGTAGGCACTTACACAACTTGTTCGTCAAAATTTCTAGAGAATTATAAATCTCCTTATAATGCTACTGTTGTTGATAAATTATTGCAAGCAGGGGCGATTATTGTCGGCAAGGCAAATATGGATGAGTTTGCAATGGGAAGTTCTAGTGAGAATTGTGCTTTTGGTGTAGTTCATAATCCTAGGAATCCTGAGTATGTACCAGGTGGTTCATCTGGTGGTTCCGCGAGTGCTGTAGCTGCAAACCAATGCTTTGGCTCGCTCGGAACGGATACAGGTGGTTCAATTCGTCAACCATCTTCATTTTGTGGAGTTGTTGGTCTTAAACCTACTTATGGACTTGTTTCTAGATATGGCGTTGTCGCTTTTGCTTCATCACTAGACCAAGTGGGACCAATAACAAAGACTGTTAGAGATAATGCCATTATGTTGGAAGCGATTGCAGGGTATGATAACAATGAATTTACTTCAGCTAAACATGATAAAGAAAGTTATTATAAAGATTCGTTCAAAAATAGTATAAAGGGCTTAAAAATTGGATATGCTAAAGAATTTTTTGAATCTTTAAACAATCAAGATGTCATTAAAAGTATGGAAAATGCAATGAATTTCTTTAAAGAAAATGGAGCTGAAATTGTAGATATTGAATTACCACACATAAAAGATGCTTTAGCGGTTTATTATGTATTATCAAGTGCTGAAGCCGCGTCTAACTTAGCTAGATTTGATGGAATTAAATATGGCGTTGCTGCTAAAGAATATAATGATTTAATTGATTTTTACTTTAAGTCAAGAACGCAGGGTTTTGGTAGTGAAGTAAAAAGGCGTATTATGCTAGGTAATTTTGTTTTGTCAAGTGGATATTTTGACGCATATTACAACAAAGCTAAAGCTGTACAAAATTTAATTATCACTGAATTTTCTAATGCTTTTAAAAATTGTGATGTAATTTTGTCTCCAACTACACCTACATCTGCTTTTAAGATAGGTGAGAAAGTAAATAATCCACTTGAAATGTACTTAAATGATATATTTACTGTTCCAGTCAATATTGCTACTTTACCCGCTATTTCTGTGCCTTGTGGAATAGCTCAAAACGGAATGCCATTAGGTATGCAATTAATTGGAAATAGATTTAGCGAAAGCACTTTATTTAATGTTGCTGATTATTATGAAAGAAATTGCTTTTCGTTTAGAGAGGTTAAATAAATGGAATATGATGTAGTTATAGGGTTGGAAGTTCACTCTGAACTTAAAACCAAATCTAAGGTTTTTTGTAGTTGCAAAAATGAATTTGGTGGTGAGCCAAACACCCATTGTTGTCCAGTATGTATAGGCTTACCTGGGGCATTACCTATTCCCAATAAGGAAGCGGTTAAAATGACTATTAAAGCGGGCTTGGCTGTTGGTAGTCAAATAAATGACATAGCAATTTTTGAAAGAAAGAATTATTTTTATCCTGACCTTGCTAAAGCCTATCAAATTTCTCAAGCAGTAAGACCTATTTGTATAGGTGGTGGGGTTGAAATTGAAGACAAAAATGGTCATAAAAAATATATAAGATTAAATAGAATCCATCTTGAAGAAGACGCTGGGAAATTGATCCACAATTCAAAAATTGGTGGCACAATGGTTGATTATAATCGTGGGGGAGTACCGCTTATTGAAATTGTCAGTGAAGCAGATATGTCTAGTGCAGAAGAAGCAGTTGCCTACTTATCTAAGTTAAGAAATATTTTGCAATATATTGAAGTTTCTGATTGTAAAATGGAGCAAGGGTCATTGAGATGTGATGTTAATATTTCATTAAAACCTAAAGGCTCAGAAAAACTTGGCGTAAGAGCGGAAATGAAAAATTTAAATTCTTTCCGTTCGGTTACGCGTGCAATAGAGTATGAAATTAAAAGGCAGAGCAGATTGCTTGATGAGGGCGAAGAAGTAATACAAGAAACTCGTAGATGGGATGACGCTAGAAATAGAAGTTTCTCAATGCGAAGAAAAGAAGATGCTCAAGATTATAGATACTTTCCAGATCCTGATTTATTGCCTTTTAAGATAGAAAGAAGTTTGGTCGAAGAAGTTAAAAGAACTATGCCTAAACTTAGAGAAGAAAAAATTAATGATTATGTCAATGACCTTGGTTTAAGTGAATATGATGCTAGCGTATTGACAAATGATTTAAACTTGGTTAAATATTTTGAAAAAGTGATTTCTTATTTTAATAAACCTAAGTTTGTTTGTAATTTTATTTTGACAACTTTGTTAAAGAAAGTAAAAGAAGATGAAGAGAATGACGATTTAGTTATTCCTATAGAACCTCAAAACTTTGCTAATCTTTTACAAATGTACGAAAGTGGCCAAATTAGTCAAGCAATTTGCAGGGAATTATTTGATGAGATTTGGACTACTAATGAAGATTGCTTAAAGATAGTAAAAGAAAGAAACTTAGTTCAAAATAACAACGAAGATGAAATTAAGGAAATGCTCAAGGTATTGATAGAAGAATTCCCTCAATCTGTTCAAGATTATAAAGCAGGGAATACGAAAGCATTATCGTTCTTTATAGGGCAATTAATGAAAAAAACACAAGGAAAAGCAAACGCTCAAATTGCGAGCAAGCTTATAAAAGAAATGTTAGATTAGGAGTAATAATATTATGATGATAGAACCGCCGATTGAGTCTCTTTTAAAAAGAACTGACAACAACAAATACAAACTATGTATATTGGCTGAAAAGAGAGCAAAGGAGATTGCTTCCAAAAGATTTTTTGAAGGGACGCAATTAGAACCAGGAGATAAGAAAGAAATAACTCAGGCGTTGGAAGAAATAGAAGCAGGTATTGTTGTACCTAGTGAGGAATAGGATAAATGATAGCCGAAGTCATTGTTGACTTATCAAATGAGTCTGTTGATAAAATATTTGATTATAATGCTATAGAGGGACTGCAAGCGGGACAAATGGTGCGAGTCCCTTTTGGCAATAAAGTTATTGAGGGGTTTTGCATAAGATTAAAAGATAATACAGAAGTTCCTACTGATAAATTAAAAAGCGTTATTGATATAATAACGCCAGAACCTGTTATTAAAGAAAATTTATTTAAATTAGCAGAATATATGCGACAGGCTTATCACTTAAGAATGGTGGACATACTTAGATTATTTTTACCAGCTGAAATGCGCGGTGGGAGAGTTCATGAAAAAGTACAAAATGTGGTTGTATTGAACGAAGAATACTTGGATGGGACAAAAGAAGTTGAATTAAGAAAAAATGCGCATCAACAACATAATTTATTATGCTATTTGCGTGCTAATCCAGTAGCTGATTATACTAAAACTTGTCAAACATTTACGCGTGGGGCAGTTCATTCCTTTGAACAAAAAGGGATTTTGAAAATAGTAGAACAGTATGTAGAGCGCAAACCTATGGTTTATAATGCTATTGTTAAAGATGTTAAATTAACCGATGGACAACAGAGCGTGTTAAATACAATTTTATCACAACATGGTGGTAAATTCCTTATACACGGAGTTACGGGCAGTGGCAAAACAGAGATTTATACTAGAATTATAGAAGATTGTTTGAAGAATAATAAAACAGCTATAATGTTAGTTCCTGAAATATCTTTGACAGGTCAAGTGATGTCGAATTTGACAGCTAGATTTGGAGATTTAGTTGCGATATTACATAGCGGGCTATCTTCAGGTGAGCGTTTTGATGAATGGCAACGGCTGAGAAGTGGAAAGGCAAAAATAGCTGT
>CALWAB010000096.1 GCA_944372745.1 uncultured Clostridia bacterium
TTTGCCCAGAGATATGTTACTAAGGGATTTTCCATCCCCTAAAACCCCAGTACAAGGGCAAGGGTGATGCCACCCTATGGCGTGGTCTTAGTTTGTACTTGTAGTTGCTTTATAAATTCTCTCAAAGCGGTAATCATAGCCGTACGCTAGTACCCTTGACCTATAGTCTTAGATAGTGACACTAGCCTACTTTAGTACTAAAACTTAAAAATATATTTTCTTAGTGTGTTTCACACACTAAGTATATTATTTAGGTACTAAGTTGTGTCTAGGCACTCACCCAAGACCACGCCACGGTAGAGCATCCCACCTACTTTTTGCTACAGTATAGCAAAATTCAATTTTATGATTTTTTTGTTTGTAATTCGTCTACATCTTAACTTAGCCCATAGGCTGTTTTTATTTCTTTATTTATAGTTATTACAAAAATCTACAATGTATTTTATTCTATTTATGTCTTCGTTCAAAAATTCGTGGCGTGAATTTTCAAACAAAACCTTCTCTACATTTAGATTGTTATCTTTATAATATTTCTCTAGTTTATTTACGCCTTTGCCCATATTCCCAACTGGGTCTTTCTCTCCAGAAATTAATAATATTGGCGTTTTGCTATTTTTTATGGCTTTTGTATAATCTTTATTATACAATTTTTTTAAGCCATCAAAAAAATCTTTATAAAATCTATTGCTACACACAAATGAGCAAAATTTATCTTTTTTATATTTTTCATTACTTTCATTATTGGTTGATAAAAAACATTTATCTTCAAAATGTTTGTCATAAGCATCAAATGTCAATTTCTTTATGAATTTTGCAGGTGCTTTCTCACCCTTAAAAGCACAGCCTATGCTAGCCACCAAATAACCAATGCCTACAAGAAATTTGCTTTGTTTACTTGTACCGCCCAATATTATACCATTGACTTCATTAATATGATTTCTCATAAACGCTTGAGTTAAGAATGAACCATAACTGAAACCAAATATATAATATGGTAGATTAGGGTATTTTTGTTTAGTTTGGTTCATTAATTGCACGACATCACTCAATGTATCTTCAAATATATTTCCAGCCGAATAACCAAGGTTATCTTTATCCGTTTCGCCGTGTCCCCTATGGTCTTCAGCCACTACTATATACCCACTTTGATTGAGTAATTTTATTACGCCGTCATAACGCATTGCATACTCTACCATTCCGTGCAATATTTGTATTACGCCCTTAGGTTCTTTGACTTCGTCAAATTCATTGACCACTATGTCTTTATCTAAATTTCGCATTACTCTTCTTTGCATTTCTCTTCCTTCTTACTAAAACAATTATTATTTTGCGTTCAATCAAGCGGTATGCCCCACGCAAGTTATCTAGGGGATTTTCCATCCCCTAGAACCCTAGACAAGGACAAGGGTGATGCCACCCTATGGCGTGGTCTTAGTCGGTACTAGTACTTGCTTTGTAGGCTCTCTCAAAGCGATGACCAATGCCGTACTATAGTCGACTACACCTATGGTCTTGGGATGTGACACTAGCCCATTTTAGTACTTAAAACTTAAACATAAATCTTAGTGCGTTATCACGCACTAAGTAATTTTAGTACTTAAGTTGTGTCTAAGCACTCAACCAATGACCACGGCGGTGTGCCTTCACACCCACTGCCGTACGCTAATACTAAGCTTATTTCACTCACTAAAAATGCATTTTGTACTAAACTTATACTAAGATACTCACCAAAGACCACTGCCGTACGCTAGTACTTAAAAAAGTGTGCTAGATAGCACACTTTTCATTAGCCTACTATTAAAGGCACGATTATACCTGCAATAATTACAAGCAACAATACAAAATACAATACGAGCCAAACTGTTTGTTTAGGACGCACATATTTCCAGCCTAAGTATGCTACAATGCAAAGCATTAAAGCAGTAGCCACATTTTGAAGTGCAGTAACCACTGTCAAACTTACGCCACACGCACTCAAAATAAGTCCTATCAAATATAATATCGCTACTGCACCCATCAAATAGAATGAAATCTTATTAAGACCCCAAACACTTCTTTTTCTGGTTGTTGTCTTAGTAGTTGTTGTCTTTGATGAACTTGATTTCTTTTCAGCCATTTTTTCTCTCCTTTTTAATCACTATATTAGTTTTATCAACTATCATTAATATGATACTACAATTTACAAAAAATGTAAAGAGTTATTACATAATTTTATGCAAAATGCCGAATTTTATGCTTTTTTATTTATTTAAATCCCTACTTAAAACCACTATATATAAAAATTACATCTTTTTATGTCAAAAATTTTATATTAAATTTTAGAAACTACAATATATACAGTAAGCTTTCATTTACTGTTAATATAATTAAAAAATTATCCTATTTTCTTGTAATCTATTGTGGTTACATAGATTTTATCTTAGAAATATTACACTATGTATTTAAATATAGTTTGTATACATACTAAAGTATATTTTTTTTGCAAATAGCGTCATATAAAAGTAAATTAAGCATTAACGAAAAATAGGACTAAAAGCCCTATTAATTGTAAATTTAAACACATAACCATCTATTTCTTTATATTATCTTGCATTTTTTAATTATTTGCTTTGCATTTTTGGTCAACTAAATCGGCAAACTCATTTACCAAATCTTCAAAGAATCCAAAAGCTTCTTCATAAATTTTGTCATCCAATAAATCTACGCCACAATCTTTAAGGTTGTCAAGCGGATGTTTACTATATCCTGTTTGCATAAACTTATAAAAATTTTGACGCACTTGTTCATTATTTTCAAAACAACCTTTAGCAAAATGCGTAGACACAATCATTGAAAGCGAATACATATAGTTATAATATGCCACAAAAATATGTCCGTCCGACAACCAATTATATTTAGTATAATCATAGGTAGGCATTGCATTATAATACGCACGCAATTCCAATGCATTTTGTGACGCGTTTTCTACATCCAATATTTCACCGTATTGAATAGCCTTTCTCATATTATACTCGTGTTCTGCTTGATAACAACCTGAAAATACATTTGCACTAAATGTTTCAATCATTGATTGCAAATAAATTAATTTTTCATCTATAGACTTAGCATTCTGGTACAGATATTTAAACATAACCGTTTCACTAGTCAAACTTGGGACTTCCACCACTATAAACGGCAATTCAGCTATATGAGCTGGTTGGACTGCTTCAGTAATCAAAAACTGAGTTCCGTGTCCAAATTCGTGGGCGAAAGTGAGCATATCGGTCGCATTATCGTGCCAATTAAAATGAAATACAGGGTGTTTATTATATGCCCCACCACAATAAATTAATGACCTTTTATTTTTATTAGGATATACATCGCACCATCTTTCTTTAATAGCACGCTCATACGCATCTTCATAAGTTTTACCTAAGTATTTAAACGCCCCACGCATTTTGTCCACTGCATAATCAAAAGTCACCGTTTCATCACTTTTGCCAAGCATCAACAAGGCATCCCAAGGTTCAATTTTGTCAAAACCAAATCCTTTAGCCTGAGCGTCGGCATATAGTTTACGCACCTTTACATTCTCACGAGCCTTTTGAATTATTTTTTCAAATACACTTTTGGGCACATTATAATCATTGAGTTGCTTTTCTAAAACACCATCATATTTTTGCAATTTATTAAGAAAATCGTCCGCTTTTAAATCATTATAAACTAATGAAAAGAGCGTCAATTTATAATCTGCCATACCTTTAGCAAAAGTTTTATAAGTATTTTCTCTTAAAGTGCGATCCTCATCTCTTATCAGTTTACCATAGGTAGATACACTCAATTCGTGCATATTGCCTTTACTGTCTGCCACATTTTCAAATTTCATTTCATTATCGAGCAAAACTGAAAACATTTGTTGAAAATCTGCAAAATTGCCCATTTGAGATACCATATAACTCTCTCTTTCATTGAGAATATGTGGCAATTCTTCTAGAATTTTCTCATAAGAAAGTTTACGCGAAGCAAAGCGTGAGTCAGCAATAATTTTCTTTAAATATTCTTCACCCAGTTTTTGCAATTCTTCGCCCACAAAGCTTGTAAGTGAACTCATATCAGTGAATACTTGATTTGCATTGGCATACATTTTTTGATAGACATTATTAGAACTATCTACATCAATTAAAAACATTGCGTAGTATCCCAAAGTATTTGCTTCCACAGAAATTTTGTCTGAAAATTCTTCAAATTCAAGCAATGTATCTATGTTGCCAAGTTTGCCTTTATAATCGGCGAGTTTTTTGCTTTCTTGCTTAAGTTTCTCTAATCGTGCATAAAATTCTTCTTCACTTTTGCAATAATCACTTATATCAAACTTGTATTTGTCTTCTATGTCGTGTCTTTCTTTTAATTCCATTCATTGCTCCTTTTCGTTCTTATGCTTTTATTTAGGGAAATTTCATCACTAGCGTTTTTCTAGGGGATTTCATCACCTATGACCCTAGTACAAGGACAAGGGTGATGCCATCCTATGGCGTAGTCTTAAGTTTGTACTAGTACTTGCTTTATAAGTTCTCTCAAAGCGGTGACCATAGCCGTACGCAAGTACTCTAGGGGATTTTCCATCCCCTAGAACCCTAGTACAAGGACGGGCGTCCTTGACCTGTGGTCTTGGTATGAAGTACTAGCGTACTTTAGTACTAAGAACAAAAGCAAATATTATTTTAGTGCGTTTTCACGCACTAAAGATATTTAAGTTTTAACAAGTTTAAGTTAAAGTCCTCGCCAATGACCACGGCGGTACGCCTTCGCACCCAATGCCGTACGCCAGTACCCAAAGACCACTATTGTTGTGCAAGTCTTAAGGCAATAAGCGGTTAGGGCCACGGAAGATAAACATTGCTTCCTTAATGCTAGGCAACTCCAAAAGTAGCATTGTGATTCTATCAAGCCCAATACCAAATCCGCCGTGTGGTGGACAACCATATCTAAAGAATTCCAAATAAAATTCTACATCTTTCTTAAGCCCTTTCTCTTCTGCTTGAGCCTTAAGGATGTCATAGCGGTGTTCTCTCTGTGCCCCTGTCGTAATCTCAACGCCACGCCAAATAAGGTCATAACCTTGTGGCACGCCATCCGCATTTCTCATATGATAGAACGCACGCTTCTTCGCATCATAGTCTGTCACAAACATAAATTCGTGGTTGTATTTGTCTTGTGCCAACTGATAAACTAATTTTTCTGCTTCAGTTGTAAGGTCGCCTTTCTCTATGTCATCTACGACAAAATCATAGCGTTCTTCGAGTTCTTTGTACACATCCGCAAGTTTCATTCTAGGGAATGGCAATGTAGGCACAATTACTTCCTTGCCAAATTCCTTTAATATTATATCGCCATATTCTTCTTTGACTTTTGTGAGCATATATGTGAGCAATTCTTCTTCCATTTTCATAACATCTTCGTATGAATCAATGTAAGAAAACTCAATATCAAACCCTGTAAATTCTGTAGCGTGTCTTGAAGTGTATGATTGTTCCGCACGGAATACAGGCGCACATTCAAATATGCGTTCTAAGCCTGCACACATAGCCATTTGCTTATAGAATTGTGGGCTTTGTGCTAAATACGCACGCTTGTCAAAATACTTAAGTTCAAACACATCCGAACCGCTTTCGCTCGCTGTAGCAATAATTTTAGGTGTGTGAATTTCCACAAAGCGGTGCTTGAGCAAAAATTCTCTCAATGCCTTAGTGCAACAAGTTTGAATTTTAAAAATCAAATCTTTGTTGCCTTCTCTAAGGTCAAGCCACCTATAATCCATACGCATATCTATCGCGGTATGTTCGTCTATTGGTGATACTTCTGCATAACTTTCAACTTTTACACTCTCGGGAATAAATTCACGCCCACCTAATTTAACTGAAGGATTATCAACAACTGTACCTTCTAGTGTGACGACTGAATTTACATTCAAGCCACTGAAAACTTCCGCAATCTCTGGTAAATCAGGCTTAAAAACTGTCACTTGAATTTTACCTGTAGTATCACGAATGATTATAAATTGGATACTCTTTTGGTCGCGTTTTGTTTCTACAAAACCTTGTATCTTTTGCTTTTCCCCCGTCTTTAGTTCTTCAATATAAGTTCTTTCCATTTCTATCTCCTAAAAATAACTTTAACTTTTTTAGTATATCACAATTTACCCTATAAAGCAACTAAAAGTACAACTTTCATAAGCATTAAAATACCATCTACATAAATTTAAAATCTTCATAATAAGGAAAATATGTCTATAATGTAATTTAATATAGTATTAAGAATTGATAGAATCTTCATTATATGATATACTATCAAAAATATTTTATAAAGGAATATAAACTATGGCAAAACAAAATTTTAAATACACTTATACTTCAATAGTCATCTATAATGGCAAAGTTATTAAAAGCACTACATATACAAATGAATATTCTAATATGGCAAATGACCTTAAAACTTTAATAGACAAATGCAATCGCACTATACTTAAAAGTCATTTTATGAATGTAGATAATCTCAAAAAAGAAATACTCAATGATTATGACAAAATAATGACAAAACCTATTGAAGACGAAAAAAGTATAGAATTGCACGAAGAATTAATCAAAAAAATGAAAAAACTCAATATAATACAAGATATTGATAAGACAATCAATCATGGTGAATTACCAATGCGAAATGATTATAACGAGAAGTAGTATGCAGTCGTAGAAATATATTTTAAGGTTTTAAGTACTAGGCTTGGCTAGTGCCACTATCCAAGACCATAGGTCAAGGAGTACTTGCGTACGGCATTGGTCATCGCTTTGAGAGAACCTATAAAGTAAGTACTAGTACAAACCTAAGACCACGCCATAGGGTGGCGTCACCCTTGTCCTTGTCTGGGGTTCTAGGGGATGAAATCCCCTAAACTATCTGTGTATGCTAGTACCCACAACATCAATATACCACTTTATTCCCCTACCTTTCAATTACTGCAAGTACGCTAGCAAGTATGCAGTAACACAGTTCTCGCATATAACTTTCTTGCGTGAGCAACTCTTCTTCTTCAGGGTTAGACAAAAAGCCACACTCAACTAATATTGACGGTGCAGTCGTGCATTTGAGCATATAAAGGTCTGCGGACTTGCATTCCGCCCTTGCAGAAGGAAGATTATTGATAAATACTTTTTGTAGCGTCTCGGCAAGTTCTTTCCCGCTTTCTATTTCGTCATCATAGAATACTTGTGCGCCACGCGATGACGATACCGCGTACTTATTCATATGTATGCTAATCACTAAATCAGGATTGACTTCTTGTATGATTGCCCTACGCTTTCTCATATCTTCCATTTTGAAACCACTTTTGTATTCACTATAGAGTCCATTCTCGTCTTCCCTTGTCATAACTACATTTATGCCATAATCTTGCATCATACTTTGAAGCGTTTTACAGTATTGTAAATTTAAATCGCTCTCAAGAGTGCCATTTGCCCCCACTGCTCCCACATCAATGCCACCGTGTCCCGCGTCTAATACGACTGTCAATGTTCTTTGTGGAGACAAAGACTGCACCGCTTGTCCGCTTTGTACCGATGCCATTAATATGCTAAAAATAGCGACAAACATTGAAATAAAAATAATTTGACTTTTCATATTTCTACCTTATACTATTATTATGTAGGTAAATAACACAAAATGCAGGACATTGTCCTGCACCTGTGGTCTTGATATTTGGTTCTAGCCAGCACTAGTACTTAAAAACTTAAAATATAAATCTTCGTGCGTTTCACACTAAGTATATTATTTAAGTACTTAAGTTGTATCTAGGTACTCAACAAAGCTCATTGCAGTGTGCCATCACACCCACCCCGTAGCGTGGGTACTGGCGTACGGCCGTGGTCTAGGTTGTACACATCTAACTTCTATTGTTTAACAACAAGCAGTGACCAATGCCGTACGCAAGTTATTTAGGGGATTTCACATCCCCTAGTACCCTAGTGCAAGGGCACTCGCCCTTGACCTAGGGTCTTGGTATTTGGTTCTAGCCAACATTAGTACTAAAAAACATAAAATTAAATTTGTGCTTTAATAAGCAAAAATTTAATTATTTAGTACTAAGTTGTGTCTAGGCACTCAACCAGACCACGCCACAGGTGGCATCACCCCTACTTTATCAAGCACTCAGTTTATTATTTAAGTACCAAATTATGACTAAGTACTCATCAATGACCACTGCCGTACGAAAGTTGCCTTAGTGCGTTTTCACGCACTAAGTATTTTTATTTAGTAATAATTGTTACTAAGTACCCACCCAATTTATTTTACACAAGAGAAATCACCATAAAATAATGAGCAATAACTTACACTTGACATTATTTCGCTTTTTTGATAAAATTTAAATAATAGAAGGAGTGCATTATGGAAATGAAAATATTTGAAGATAAGCC
This sequence comes from uncultured Clostridia bacterium, assembly GCA_944372745.1. Lineage (GTDB taxonomy): Bacteria > Bacillota > Clostridia > Christensenellales > UBA1242 > CAKVOD01. Next base: position 8,445 of record CALWAB010000096.1, read on the forward strand.
TCTCAAGGCAGACGATTACAAAAAATGCAATAAATTTTCTCGTTGTTATATTATGGTGCATTGGCCATTAGAAGAATTATCAAAAAAATGTTCAAAAACATATTTAAAAAAGCCGTTTATGAATATTGATAAAGAAAAGGAAGAAATTTCACAAGAATATAAAAAAATTATGAATTACTCAGTAGACTACGAAGACACTAAAAAATTAAAAAATAGAGTTATTCATAAAATGAAAAAATTAGGCATAGAAGTACCGCAGTCAAAGAAAGAAATGTGTGACATTCAAAAATAATTTAATGCGTTATTCTAAATAAGACCTTAAAGCAACTAGCACATTAATTTATTAAAAAAGGAATATTTATGATAAAGAAAGATAAAGATAAAATTTATGTAAACAAAATTCAAATGGATGCATCGGAATTTTATTTCGTCTATGCTCCTTTAAAAAACTTAATTAATCTATGCCGTCATACACACATAAAAAGCAAATTTATGAATGTTGAGTACGAAAAAAATTGCATAGCTAGAGAATACACTTTTTTAACTTCAAAATCTATGGTTCATCCTGCTACAAAAAATTTAGCAAACAAAGCAACGAATTATTTAAAAACTATGAATATTACCCCTGCTAAGATAACAAAGAAAACTAAAAAAGCAGAACCTATAGAAACAAACAAAATTGATAACACGACAGAAAATGATAATTCCCAAAATCAAATAGAACCTAATGCTCAATAAAACTTTAAATTATACCTCACAAAATGTGGGAATTTTTTAACAAAAAAGGATATGAATTTATCATATCCTTTATTTAGTTATGAACAAAATACCTAGAGTACCTAACCCGCAATGACTAGAAATTGTAGCACCCGCCACTGTGTCGTATATATTGTCGAATTTGCCTTCTAATTGCTTGCGTACTTCCTTACATATTTCACTGTCAATAGGCGTATGAGTGATAAATACTCTTTTCCTATCATACTCAGGATAACGCGCCAAAGTGTCTTCGACATAGTTTTCAACCACTTTATTGAGTTTACCCATATATTTTTTACCGACTTTCATTTCGCCATTTACCAAAACAATCTCAGGTTTTATTCTTAAGAATTTCGCACTTAAACGCATAGCACCACTACAACGCCCGCCTTTATGCATATAATTTAAGTCACCAAGCACAAAAGATGCCTGAACTTTCTTTGTAAGCAACTTACATTCTTCTGCAATTTGTTTAGGTTCTGCACCTTCTTTCACTCTATCGCACGCATACAATGCAAGCAGTGCAATTCCTGTACTGAGTGAACGAGAATCAACCACATATACCCTGTCGCCATATTCTTCCGCCGCTTTTGACGCACTGCTATAACAACTAGACAACATTCCTGATACAACAAAATGTATTACACAATCTGCATCTTTCAAAAGTTTATCATAATATTCTTGATAAGCAGTAATACTTGGCGAAGCTGTCTTAGGTAATTCACCAGTTTTATCAACATATTGAAATAATTCCTGAGTGCTAACTTCTACGCCATCAAGTTTAGTTTCATCCCCTAAAGTAATGAGCAAGGGCATTATTGAAATATCATATTCTTTAATTAGTTCTTCACTCAAATCAACTGTGCTGTCCGCAGAAATTTTTATCTTCATTGTTTCACCTCTTTAGATTAAAGTATAAACGAAAAAACAAACTAAGTCAAGCACATTCGCTTGTAAATTACGCAACTTTATTATATAATAAAATATATGTTTACAATGCAACTTGAGTGGTTGCTCCACTATGCCGATAACAATCAAACAAAAGGACAAATTAATGATAAGATTTAGAAAATATAATGACATAAATTTCTTTTCATATTTCTCAATAACAAATTATGTCGCACTATTATGTTGTATAGTGAGCCTATTTGTGCCAACGCTGTATAATCATAATGCAAAAATTTATTATAGCCTTATTGATATTTTAGGACTAGGATTTTCAAGCGTAAATATCATAGTAGTATTTATGTTATTTGCTTGTTTAATATTATTTATATTAAATATGTTCTTCCAACCGTCTTGGACAGTATATTTTATCAACTTTGTCCTAGTCGTATATTTATTTGTAAGCCCTGTGCTTATGAACTTCCAGTTATTGCCCCTCTTAAACTTACATCGAACTTCACTCACTCTGTATGTAGGAAGCATATTGATAATGATAAGTGCTATACTCTTCACAATCATTGAAATATACAAAGTGTCCATAATGGATGTATTTGTTAATCGTTCTATCAAAGAGAAAAAACAGCGTGAACTTAACAAGTTTATTAATTCAAGGCGTTTTAAGTTAATAAGACAAAAAGATAAAAAAATCACTAATGATGACACTCTCATTACAGTTAAAAAAACAAAAAAACATTATCATATCAAAAAGTCTCGCTTAAAAACTCACAAAAAGCACAAAAAGGCGTATTTGCCCAAAATCGCCGACTACTCCAAACACTTGGACACTATTTATAAAATATAAAGATTGCAAGTTTTTTACTTGCAATCTTTATATTTGTAGACAAGAGATATTTCTAGGGCTAAAATCCCCAAGCAAACAATTTGTCTATGCTCTCAAGACACACATTAAATATCTTTTAATTAACAAAAAGACTACAGTTAATCTTCTGCAGTCTTTAACATTTGTAGTTTAATTAAGATATGTATTTTAATCAACTATATAACTATACCTAAATTGCCACTCTCGGTAAATGTCACATTAAAGGTATTACCTTGTTGGTCAATTATGTCGCCCCCGCTTATGGTAGGCACGCTTGTTATTGTTCCGCCAATGACTGATACTTTGTATGTGGCGTCTAATGCTATTTGCATTATGTATGTTTTAGTTGTACCGCCTTGTACTTTGAACATTGCAGTGCTTGCGTCACTGCTTATTACTACTAATACAGCTTTATCAGTGTCATTTGTTATGGTTAATTGATTTGTGCTTTCTTCTTCCGCCGAGCCTCCTTGTGACATATTCAATAGGTATGGATAGCCATTATTTATACTACTGTCTATGCCCCATATATTCTCAAAGTCCCATTGTGTTGGTATGTCCATAGATTCTTGCGTTATAGGGTCGGTAGCTTGGATTGGTTCTGTAGACCAAGGATGCGATGTACTTGCACTGTCTACAAAACTACCATTTGTGAAATTGCTTTCTACTTTCATTAAGTCTGCAAGTCCAGTCACGCGTGTGCCGTCTAATGTGCTTGCTGTCCCTACAAGTTCATTGTCATAATAGCAGTTTGTGATGGCTGAACCGCCCATATCTATACCTAAAATTCCACCTACCCCCATTTGTTGGGCTGTGCCTATTGCTTCTATTTGTCCTTCCACACTAAAACAGTTTATTATAGTTACTACGCCACCCCCCGCTATGCCTCCTACTATAAATCCTTGTACATTCTCACCGCTGACTATACCACTTATTGAGCCTGTGTTATAGCAGTTTGTTATGGTTCCCTGAACATTCCCCGCTATGCCTCCTACGAAAAGCAATTGCACATTCTCACCGCTGGATGTTATTGAGCCTGTGTTATAGCAGTTGCTTATGGTTCCCTGAACATTCACCGCTATGCCTCCTACGAAAAGCAATTGCCCATTCTCACCGTTGGCTATTATTGTACCTGTGTTATAGCAGTTGCTTATGGTTCCGTCCACAACAGCCCCCGCTATGCCTCCTACATACACAACAGCATTCACTACATTATTCTCGACAGTCAAGCCGCCTTGCCAGTTTACTCCTAGATTGTTTATACCTCCTGCGACAACGCCGAAAATACCCACTAAATAACCCGGTCCTTCTGTCCATATCCCCTCAGTTTTTATTTCATTTACAAATGTAATTGTGTGCCCCTGTCCGTCAAAGTATCCAAAGAAAGCTTGGTTACCACTACCTATTGGCATCCAATCGGTTGAGGTCATCTCTAGGTCTGCTGTCAATTCATAGTAGACTGCTTTTTCTATAGTTGCACTCATATCGCTACCATCAACAGTTCCACTGCCCCAATAAGTAGCGTAATCCGTCGTTTCACTGAGTAGACGCAATTGCATTGGCGTTGCTATTTGGTATGGGTCTTCTTCTGTGCCTGTACCACC
>CALWAB010000097.1 GCA_944372745.1 uncultured Clostridia bacterium
ATACATTAATAGATTTGGAGAAATTATGCCGTGGGGCTAAAGTATTAAATAGTAAAGCGATTCAATTCGATTCAGACGGCGGAAGTGGATTAGTTACGCAACAAAATGAAATAAATGAATGGATAAATTCTTTAAAATAAAAAATAGATAATAAATCGTTGTAAGGTTTATACAAGTGAACCTAAACACAACTGGTCATCGCTTTAATAGAACCTACCAAGTAAATTAGCACAAACCTAAGACCATGCCATAGGTTGTGTGCGATGACGCACTGCCATGGTCTTTAGTAAGTACCTAGACACAACTTAGTATAAAATAAATTAAATTCTTGCTTGTTAAAGCACAAAATATAATTTTATGTTTTTTAGTAATAGGTTTGGCTAGTGTCGCATCCTAAGACCACAGGTCAAATCGACTTGCGTACGGCAGTGGTCACTTTTTAGAAAGAACTTATTAAATAAGTACGAGTACTAATTAGAGACCACGCCATAGGGTGACATCGCCTTGTCCTTGTACTAGGGCATCAAAGGGATGGAAAATCCCCTAGAAAATCCATTTGTCTACACTCTTAAGAGCAAATTTGCTCTTTTTTTATTAATAACAAAATTTAAGTTATAAATTGAAATTTGTGTATATGTATGATATAATATAAAAAATATATTGGAGAATATTATGAAAAATAATAGAATTATAAATTTGTCAATTTTATATATAATAAACTTAATTCTTTGTATAATATTAGTTTTTAGTATAAATTTTGAAAATAAAATTAGTGTATATGCGGACAATGGTTTTAATGTTGAACAAATATCTACAAGTAGTGAATTTTTATCTACAACATATATAGACCATTATGCGTATAGTGTAGATTCATCAAAAGATGAATACATAAAAGCGTTTTCTAATAATGGAAATAATTGGGGAAGCAATGTCTTAAAAAATGCTTTCGACCAAAACTTTAATACATTTTGGGAAACTAATATTGTCAATAGTAACACATTTAAAAATTATGTCACTATAGAATTTAATGCAGAAGTTCAAATTGACAGATTGATATACGCAACAAGGCGAGACAGTGATAAACAAAAAGGATTTCCGCTTACTGCTACATTTTATGTGTCAAATGACGGAATTAGTTTTAATAAAATAGCAAGCGTTGATGCGGATTTAACTGATAATATTTTGCTTTATACTTTTGATAAAATTTATACAACAAAATATATTAGATTTGAGTATACTCAAGTAAATGCGAATAAAACACAACACGCATCGGCCTCAGAATTTTTGTTTTTAAAGCCAGAAGAAGATGAAGTAATCAATGCAAGAAATTTATTTGTGGATTATAAAAAAAGTGAAGTAAATCCACTCTATACCACTATTGAAGATGTAGTAGCACTTGAAAATTCTGTTAAAGGTTATCCTATTTATGAATTAATGAAGGATGATTTTGTTAGAGCAAGAAAGGTTTTAAATAGAGAAATTATATTTGATGAAGAACATAGGGAATTTAGTACAAACCCACAAAATAATACAAAACATCTAAAACAAGTGGGCAATATAGTGAATTATGCGAGAAATACATTGAAAATGACTTGGCAAGGGACTAATAGACAAGTGACAGGTATAAATGTTAAAGCGAATGAAACAATTAAAATATATGTGGAAGCGGAAGAAGGAGACCCATTGCCTAGCGTTATATTTACTCAACACTTAGGGCATTGGAGCAAATGGCTGAGTGGAACATACACGCTAAGTCGTGGCGAAAATATTTTGACTGCTCCAAACTTATATGATTCATCTTGGTCCGTTCAAACATTGGCTGGTGGTCCTATTTATTTAGTAAACCCTTATACAAGTGAGCAACAGAGTGCTAATGTTAAAGTTTATATAGAAGGTGGAGATATTTTCCCTGTATTTTACCAAGGTGGTGATGAGCAAGAGTATAAAGAAGAATTAACTGAATACTATAATTCCTATGAAAGTGCGACTGTACAAAATATCACTGAAATAGTATCAAATAATGTGATATTGACAGTGCAAGCCACACGAGCGTATTACTATTATATTCAAAATAATTTAAGCGTTCAACAAGTATGTGATAATTGGGATGAATATTTAAAAGGCCTTTATGCCTTTGATGGCGTAAGTTATGACATCAACAATGAACATTACAATAAATTAGCAAATTATTTAAATGTTAATGTGAGAATTATGCAACCTTATGCTGCTGCATACGCTTATACCGAACACATAGGCATACAAATAGGAAATTGGCAAGATGTATCTTTGCAAGGTAGTTCTTGGGGATGGGGGATGACACATGAGATAGGACATATGATGGACATTAGTGAGCGTGTTGTTTCTGAAACTTCAAATAATATGATTTCTAACTTCAACAAATGCGCAAATGAAGGTACAGGGTCTCGGGAAAATCATTCCGTAATTACACAATTAATGGCTCCAGATGATGTAGACCCATCGCAAGTGTGGACAAATTATCAGGGTAGCTGTGCAATTTGGTGGAATATAGAAAGTTTATTTCACGGCTATTGGGGTGCGCTTGATAATTTATATAGATATGGCCCAAGTGTCTCAGGTATGACAAAGGCAGAGAAACAAGTATATTATAGTAGCGTTGTCTTGGGTATAGATATGTCATATTACTTTGAACGCTATGGTTACGCATTTGGTGGCACAATGTTTGTGGAAAACACTGCTAGTGAAGCATTTAAAAATGCAATGAATGAATTACATACAAACGGGACGATTGTTGATAATGCTTTAAAATTTTGGTATCTAGATGCAATGGAATATAATTATGTAATGCAATATGGGGATACCTTGAATATTTATAATGAAAACATTAAATTTAATATTGTATCTATTAAGAATACAAGTAATGGATATTCGCTAGTTTTACCAACGCCAAGTAATGCAATAGCACATTTAGGATATGAAATTTTAGAAGGGAATGAATATGACGGGTATAAAGTAATAGGTTTCACAAATGGTTCAATATATGTGGATAATAGAACTTATGAAGATGGGTATATACCTAACTATAAGATTCGTGCATATGACCGTACATTGAGTGCTACAACTTTAAGTGATAATTACGTAGACGAACAACAGATTGTGTGTGTATTAAACGAACAAAATTATTCATCATTAACTGAGGCATTAGCAGATGCACAGGAGGGTGATACAATTTTTTTGGTACAAAATATTAATGAAAGTAATTTAATTATAGATAAAAATATTACACTAACTCTTTTAGATAATTCAAAAGATATAACAATAAATCGCATAGATAGCGAAGACATTTTTATAGTTAAAGAGGGTGTTACTTTTAATCTTATTGGGACGGCGGATAGTAAAATTATATTTGAAGGGTATTCGACATCATTAAATGGGAGAATTATATTTTCAAGTGGTATAATAAACTTTAACAATGTAGTTATACAAAATGTCTTTACATCGCGTTCTAGCCCTATATTTATTCAAAGCGGTCAAATCAACATAAATAATAGTAAGTTTTATAATAATAAGTCTACAAATGGTGGAGTGATAACTACACAAGGTGGATGTATCTTAGATGTAAAAAATAGTGTTTTTGAAGATAATACTGCGACAAGCAATGGTGGTGTATTTAATATAAATGGTAGAAATAACATAGAAAATAGTCAATTTATTAAAAATAATGCTGGATATGGGGGAGTAATTATATTGAATGGTGGTAGCATTACTTTTTCTGATTGTACGATGAGTCAAAATAATGCGTCAACAATGGGAGGAATTGGCTTTATTTATGGCAATGCTATTTTTAATAAATCCACATTTACATTGAACACTTCAAGTAGGGGAGCTATTCATTATATGCAAGGGTATGGTGTATCTATATTTAATGATTGTGTAATTTATAACAATTCTGCTTCTATAGAAGGCGGTGGAGTATATTGTAATCAATATGGAAGTACTTTATTTAATAATACTGATTTATATAATAATAGTGCACCTAAGGGATCTGCTTTGTATCTAAATAATGGTAATGGCAGATACAATATTGGAACAGGTAGACTACAGGGAGAAATATTTTTAAATAACTCACCTGTATTATCGCTAAATGGGGAGATAAATGATAGTATCAATATAATAATAAATACTTCAAAAACAATTGGTGCAACTGTTATAAATAACAATACATTTTTTGGAATTGAAGATTTAGAAAAAATAAAACTAGAAAACACTTTAGCTGAGAAGTGTGTGTTAGCTTTGTCAAATGAAGATAAATCAATTATACTTGAAGAGAAAACTTATGATTTATATTTAATATTAGGCAATGATAAAAAATATTTAGGTACATATAGTTATGGTGAGTCATATTTATTACCAAGTGATATAAATGTTCCTAATGGTTTTAAATTATTGGGATTTGATTATGCTGAAGATACTTATAAGATAGGAGATTCCATCACAATTAAAGCCAATGAATTATATGCAAAATTAGGGACTTTAAATTCTCTTACTGCTAATGTAAATGGGAAAACACAAGTTTTAAGCACTCAGTATGTAAATGGCGAAATTATAAATTTAAATGAAATTGTTGTAGAGAATGGATATAAAATAGTTGGTTATATTTACGAAAATAACTTATATAGCGTAGATGAGCAAATAGAATATAACGAAAATTATTCAACAATAGATATCCTTGTTCGTAAAGCGTATGTAATAAACTTACATTATGGGAACAATGTGGAATTATTAAGTGGACAATATATAGAAGGAGATTATATTGATTTATCTCAAATTCAAATACCAGAATACTTTAAAGTGAGCAATTGGATATATGATAATAATTCCTATGAGATACAAGATAGTATACAGATGGTGGAAGGTGTCAGTGATATTTATGCAGAAGGAGAAAGTGCATATAAGATAGTATTTAAGATAGGGGATACAACTTATATATCTCAAGATTATTATTGGCAGGATGAAACATTTATAATACCTAATTATAGTGCACCATTTGGTCAAAGTATTGAATCATGGCAATATAATGGCGTTACATATAATGCTGGTGATGAAGTAGTATTTGATGGTATAAATTATATTGTCGAAGCAAATACTTATACAGATTGGGGAAAGATAATAGCATTAATAATTGGATGTATATTTATTATAATTATAATTGCACTTGTAACATATATTATTGTAAAGAAATTATATTGATATAGTATATAATTATTTGTTCATTTCAAAATGTTTAGTGCTAAATAACTTGACAAAAAATATATAATATTATACTATATTAAAAAGGAGCAAATAGTATGGAAATGATATGGGTTTGGCTAGCAGTTGTTGCTGTGAGCTTGATAGTTGAATTCTTTACTTGGGATTTAACTTCTATATGGTTTGCAGTTGCTGGCTTAGTGTCCTTAATTCTATCTGCTATTGATGGAATTAATTGGGTATGGCAATTGGGGGTATTTATAGTTATCTCAGCTTTATTAATAATTTTTGTAAGACAAATTTGTAGGAAATTATTATTAAAATCTGATGAGAAGACTAATGTTGATGCTTTTGTTGGCAAAAAAACTACTTTATTAACGGGGATAGTTGATGCTAACAATATGGGAACGGTTAAATTTAATGGCGTAACTTGGAATGCTATTACTGAAAATGGTGTTAAACTTAATGAAGGGACGGCGGTAGAAGTTGTTCGTGTTGATGGTAATAAAATGATTGTCAAAGAGACAAATTCTATTGAAGACACTAGTGACAATGATTTGAAAAAAAATAATGAAGAAAAAGTGATTAGTAGTGCAAATCAAAAGTCTTCTAAGAATGACAAAAAGAGTGATGAGAAAGTCAAAGAACAAGAACAGGTAGCAAGTAAAAAAGAATTGGAGGAGGAAAATAAATGAGTACAGTAGGTATTATATTCTTAGTATTAGGTATTGTAGTTTTGTTTGTACTATGTTTTAGTGTTAGAATAGTTAGACAATCAACAGCGGTTGTAGTAGAACGATTGGGGAAATATAATAAAACTCTACAAACGGGTGTAAGATTTATTATTCCGTTTATAGACAGACCAAGTAAGCCTATTAATCTTAAAGAGATTGTAGCAGATTTTAAACCACAACCTGTTATAACAAAAGACAATGTGACTATGCAAATTGATACAGTTGTTTATTTTCAAATAACTGACCCTAAATTGTATACATATGGCGTAGATAGACCAATGAGTGCTATTGAAAATTTAACAGCAACTACTTTGCGTAATATTGTTGGTGAACTTGAATTGGATGAAACTTTGACGAGTCGTGATACTGTCAATACGAAAATGCGTCAAATTCTTGATGAAGCTACAGACCCTTGGGGTATAAAAATAAATCGTGTAGAATTAAAAAATATTTTACCTCCTCGCGATATTCAAGATGCTATGGAAAAGCAGATGAGAGCAGAGAGAGAAAGACGAGAAGCTATTTTAAGAGCAGAAGGTGAGAAGCGTTCAAGCATTTTGGTCGCAGAAGGTGAAAAACAAAGTAAGATTTTGAAAGCGGAAGCTGACAAACAAGCACAAATTCTTCAAGCAGAAGCTGAAAAACAAGCAGCAATATTGAATGCAGAAGCACAAAAAATTGCCTTCATTAATGAAGCACAAGGTCAAGCAGAAGCTATTCAAATGATTGTAAATGCAAAAGCTGATAGTGCATATATAACACTACAAGGATTTGAGGCTCTTAAGACACTTGCCAATGGTCAAGCCACTAAAATAATAGTCCCAAGTGAAATACAAAATATTGCTGGTTTATTAACAAGTGTTACTGAAACCATTACAAATATGCCAGCAGGAGATCAAGTAGGTACTAAAATAGAAAAAGAGCAACCTTCTATTTCAGATAAGAAAAAAACTACAAAAACAAAACCTGAAGCATAATTGTAAATTTATGGAGCAATTTATTGCTCCTTTTTATTTATCTTAAATATAAGATAAAATGGTTTGATTTTTGCTTAAATAATGTTATAATTATGTCTATATATTACTTTTTAACACATACTAAATAAAAGGTTTAAAGGGAATTAGATGGACGCAGGAAGTATAACAATGCTTGTGGTGTACATTATTAATACAATACTAGCAATTGTAATGATTTTTGTAGAAAAAAGACAAGCCCAATCTGTGATAGCGTGGTTATCAGTTATGGTATTCTTACCTATAATTGGCTTTATTTTATACATATTATTGGGTAGTGGACTTGGTTTAAGAACTAGATTAATGTTAAAAAAGACAAATATGGCTAATGTCATAAACAACAAAGAGATGAGAGAAATAATTGTTTCTCATAATTATGTTTTTGACAAGAATACTAATGCTATATTAAGTAAATACCATGAACTTATAGAATTTAATTATACTTGGGCAGATAGCATATTGACAAATAATAATAAGGTACAATTTTTTAATGATGGGCTTGAAAAATTTAATGCCTTAAAAGAAGATATAAAAAACGCTAAAAATCATATACATTTAGATTACTACATTTTTGCTAATGACACCATAGGCAAAGAAATACTTGAATTATGTATTTCAAAATTAAAATCTGGTGTTAAAGTAAAGATTATTATAGACAGTGTCGGTTCTTTAAAGACTAGAAGAAGACATTTTAAACAATTCATCAAAGCTGGTGGGGAATTTTGTGAATTCTTTCCACCTATAATTCCTCTTAAATTGTTTAATTTCAAAATGAATTATAGAAATCATAGAAAAATTGCAGTTATAGATGGCAAAATTGGTTATGTTGGGGGGATAAATTTAAGACTTGACCATATGGGCTTTGACAAGAGATTAAAACCTTGGAGAGATGCTCATATTCGCATAGAAGGGACTGGAGTATTTGGATTACAATCTACCTTTTTATCAGATTGGCGTTTTTCAAAAAATGATTATAAATATCCAATTAGATATCTAAGTAGTGAATATTTTCCTGAAAGTGAAAAAATAGGTGATTGTCCTATTCAAGTTGTTACTAGTGGGCCTAATAATGATAAATGCGAAATTAAAAATTGTCTTGTTAAAATGATAAATCTTGCAAAAAGGAATATAAGAATACAAACTCCATATTTTGTTCCAGATGAAGTTTACTTAGATAGTATAAAATTAGCTAAAGCTAGTGGAATTGATGTTGAAATAATGATACCTGAAATTCCTGATAAGCGATTTGTATATTATGCTAGTTTGAGTTATCTTAGTGATTTAGTGAAATTAGGTGTTAAGGTATATACATATCGTGGTTTCTTACATTCAAAGACAATGACAATAGATGATGAAATATGTACTGTTGGTACTTGTAATAGTGATATTAGGTCATTTAAACTCAATTTTGAAATAAATACTGTTATATACAATAAAAGTTTTACAGAACAGGTAGTCAATGCTTTCAAAAATGATAGGGCAAATAGTGATATCTTTGATGAAAAGAAAATAAAACAATTATCTTTTTATAAACGCTTTAAAATGAATTTATTTAGATTATTTACGCCTATATTATAAAAAGCTTGGAAATGTCTTAACATAAGTTGACAAATTAAAAAAGCAAATGATATAATCAAGTGAGGAGAAATTATGGCAATTAAACAAGTATGGAACGATAAAATAGCAAAATCTTTCCAAAATATGACTTTTGATGAACAATCACAATTATATCGCAAATTTAAAAGGCAATTTGATGCACTAAGTATTTATAACATTGATCGTGCCAATGAAGAATATGAGGCATATTTAGAAGAAACAGTAATGTTAGCATGTGAAGGGGATGTAATTGCACAAGATTTTTTGACTTATATTTATAAAAAAGGTAGAGTAGAATTATTTGAAAATAATCTTCTTAGAGCTTATAAATGGGGCATTATAGCCAGTGCAAATGGTAGTAAACTATCTATATCGAGATTAAAATTTTTTTATCAACCTGCTTTTTATAAAATTGCCGAACATCCTAAATTAGACGAAGTTATTGATAATTACAATTTAACGAGCGAGAATATAGAATATTTTTTTGGGAGTGCTCTTGCAGATATGATAATGAGTGTGACGGATGTTAATTTAAAAGAAATGAGTCAGTTACCTATTATTCCTGAACCTTTTTCTGATGAAAGTTTGAGAGAGCTTGAAAGAGTTCGTGATAGAGTGATAGAGAATATGATGAGTTTATTATAGGAGTACTAATGAATAAAAAAGAATATAGATTGTATTATGATCCAAAAGATTCTACACGCATATTTTTATATGCGTTGCTTTTTCCGTACTTAGCAATGTTTATTTTGTATGCCATTTATATGATGATTGGCTCATCAATAAATATGAATAGTGCAGATTTTATGGAATTATTGCCAGTGGTTATGATTAACGCAGTATTTATGCAATTATGTTTTATAGTGCTGTTTTTTTCGTTTAACTATAAAAGGCGAATAAATTTTGTAACTGCTACTAAACTAAATAAAAAACCAAATGCTTGGGCTTTTGCTGTTGCAATATGCTTAGGGTTTGCATTTATGTGGTTTTCATCACCTCTTATGACACTTTTTGAAGAGGGACTTACAGCTATAGGATTTAATATTGATAGTAATTTAGGGTTTCCGCTGACAAATGCGGGGAATATTATTTTTGCAATTATTGGACTAGGTATTATACCTGCATTCATAGAGGAATTTATCTTCCGTGGGGCAATATTACAGGGGCTTAGGAAACATGGTGATTGGTTTGCTATAATTATGTCTGCATTACTTTTTATGTTAATGCATGCTAATATTCAACAAACTATTTATCAATTCGCCTTTGGAATCTTAGCAGGATGGCTTGTTGTTAAGACTGGTTCAATCTGGACCTCTATCGCTATACATGGTTTAAATAATATTTTTGTTATAATCTTGCAGTCTATCAATGAAATTAATGGAACAGCAAGCGAAACGGTGGCTTTAGATACGGAGTTTATAGTACAAACTGTTATTTATACATTAGTGCTTGTAGCATTGTTGTGGCTGGGAATTTATTTGATAAATAAATTTTGTAGTAATAAAAATGATAAATCTATTACAGAAATAAAAGATAAGAAAACTAATATTCAGAATAAAACGATTGTAGCTGAAGATGGAAGCAAGAATATGTCTTTTAAGGAAGGCTTCAAAGATTATATGAGTGATATAACTTTGAAACGCGAAGGTATACTTGGGGTGTTTGTTGCTTTGTTATTGTTAATTATAAATTCTGTTGCGATGTTGATGTAGTACTAATAAAATCTTAAAATATTGAATATAATTTATGTATAATTAAATAGCATTTTATGGCATATAAATAATACAAAAGGAGAATGATGGAAGAACTTATAAAAAATGATAAGAGGTTGTTTTGGTGCAATCTTTGCTACTTTATAATTCTTACACTTTTTGTTGTATTAAGAATTATAAGTAGTCTTGGACTTCTTAATATAGGTGATTACGAAGACGCATTATTTACATTATTGACACAAGTAGTTATTTTGTTTGCTGTGCCTTTATTGATGTACACACTAGTTTTCAAGCAAAAACCTAAAGATATCTTTCGTGTCTTTGGCTATAGAAAAATAAGTTTTAAAGTAGTGTTGTGTAGTATTGGTATGGGGTTTGTAGCTTTTTTTGTGATAATGTTTGTATCAAGCTTTTTTTCAGTTTTTATACAAATGTTAGGTTATGAGCCTTATGTCTCTTATGGTACAAGTAGCGAAGTGAGTATTTGGTCATTTTTGCTAAGTATGTTAACAGTAGCTATTATGCCTGCTATTTTTGAAGAGTTTTCACATAGAGGGATGCTTTTGTCTGGATTCAACAAAATGGGTTCGGTTAAAGCTATTGTTATGTCTGGTTTGCTTTTTGGTTTAATGCATTTGAATATTAATCAATTCTTCTATGCGTTTGTGGTAGGTATGTTATTGGCTACTGTGGCATTGATTACTAGAAGCATATGGCCAAGTGTGATTATACACTTTATAAATAATGGATTAAATACTTACCTAGATTTTGCCGAAACAAATGGCCTTTGGGGGGCTAATTTTAATGAAATAGTCAGTATGTCAGGCGTAAATGTGTTGTTAAGATTTGTATTGTATATTTTGATTATTACGATAGTCTTATATGTAGGTGTGTGGCTATTAATAAAAATGTTTACTCTTACAAAACAGGCACAATTCAAAAAATTTGTTTCTGAATTCACTAATATTAAAGACCCTAAACAAGTTATAGATATTGAGAATGCTGATGAATTATTAAAAATTTACCTTACTGAAGGTAAAAGTATTGATGAAGATTTGCAAAAACAAAAAAATAAAAATGGAGATGGGGATAAAGACGCACCACAATATGAAGAAACTGGAGTCCCTCAAGTTCTAGTTAAGAAGGCAGATGGTAGTATAGAAGTGCAACAGCAATCTCGTGATTCTCGTGGTATGACATTTGCTGAACTTATAAAATTACTATTGCCGAAAGATAATGGGGAAAAATATAAACCGACATTCAAAGAAAACTTTTTCTTATATTGTTCAATATGTTTGGGTGCTGTAGTTACACTAATGACATTTATTTGGGGATTATTTTAATGAAGATAAAAGTGGTTTGTGTGGGAACAATAAAGGAGCCATTCTATAAAGATGCTATTGCTGAATACTCCAAGCGTATGCAAAAATATTGTAAACTGGAAATTGTTGAAGTAAAACAGGGTAAAAGTGATAATGAGAATGCAAAAAAAGAAGAATATGATTTACTTTTTAATCAATTAGAAGGTTACATAGTCGCATTATGTATTGAGGGTAAGATGATGAATAGTGAACAATTAGCAAATAAATTTAATGAACTAGGTGTGATAGGAAACTCAACAATTACTTTTGTTATAGGTGGTTCTTTTGGTTTAGATGAAAGGATTAAGGAATATGCTGATTTAAAGTTGTCATTTTCAAAATTAACTTTTCCGCATCAATTATTTAGAGTAATGTTATTAGAACAAATATATAGAGCTTTTACAATAATAAATAATACACCATATCACAAATGAGGAGTATATTATGAGTATTGTAGTTATAGAAGGAACGGATGGAAGTGGAAAAGCTACACAATCTAAATTACTTACACAAAGATTGAATGAAAAAAATATAAAGGCTTTCAGACAATCTTTCCCTAATTATGGGACTGCTGGGGCAAGACCAGTCGAAACTTTATTGTCAGGTGAATTAGGGGCGAATGTAGAAGCATTAGATGAATATCAAAGTAGTGTTTTATTTGCTGTAGATAGGTTATGGACTTATAAAAGCGTTTTATCTAAACATATAAATAATGGTGAGTTAATTATATTGGATAGATATGTTGAATCTAATTTACTCTATCAGGCAACTAGGATAAAAGAGCAAAATAAATATAAAGAATATGTAGATTGGTTATTAAATTTTGAATATAATATTTTAAAATTGCCTAAGCCAGATATTATAATTTATTTAAATATGCCACCGAATATTTCAAAGCGATTAATAGATTCTAGGGGAAATAAAAATGGATTAAATGATGACATTTATGAAAAAAATAATGAGTATATGATGAATGTTTATCAAAGGGGTTTAAAAATAGCTAAAGCACAAAATTTTGATATTATTGATTGTGTGGATAGGGAAATGGCTTTGAAGAGCATAGAATCTATAAACGATGAAATTTTTAATAAGGTTTGCAATAAAATTTTGACACACTCTTTAGAAAAATAAATATAATATTTTTATGAATGAATACAATTTATATTTACAGAAAATAGAGGAACTAAAAAGAATAGGTTTAGAGCCTGAAGTGTATGGGTATACTAGTTTGGGTGCACCAATGTATGTTTACAAATTATCCAAAAGAGTTGATTATACAAAAAAGCCAATTAAAGTCTTGGTGCAAGCGGGTATACATGCTCGTGAGTACATCACGACTTTTTTGTTATTTTCTTTGATTGAATATTACGCTGTTAGAATATATAGAGAGTTATCAATGCTCAACAAAGAAAGGAAAAATGCTTATTTAAAGCTTAATTATGAATTATATTTTGCTGTCAATACAAATGTAGATGGTTTTAGGCTATGTACTGAAGGAATTAATTTTGTAAAGGATTTACAACTTAAAGAACGATTATTATTGATTAATCAAGGCAATATGGATTTTTCCCTTTATAAGGCTAATATCAATGGTGTAGATTTAAATGTAAATTTTGATGCTAGATGGGGAACAGGAAAAAGCAATATAAAATTTAAGCACCACGAAAATTTTATAGGCGACAGACCAAATAGTGAGATAGAAACTAGAAACTTAATTGCATTAACTAACAATATAAAGCCTGATATTACTATAAGTTATCACTCAAAGGGAGAAGAAATATATTACGATTTCTTTCAAGACGAAGAAGATAAAAAAAGAGATAGGGAAATTGCAAAAGTAATTGAAAAAACAACTAAATACAAAATAGTTGATTTATCTACATATAGTGCTGGAGGATTTAAAGATTATTGCATAGAAAAGTATAAAATTCCGTCATTTACCTTAGAAGTAGGCAAAGACATTTATTCGCATCCATTGGGATTAGATAAATTACCATATATTTTTAGGCAAAATAAATATGTGATAGCCAATATATTAAAATTTTTATCTACAAATAATTAAAAAATATTTTTATTAATTTAATTTTTGTTTGAAATAATTTTGTTTTATGTTATAATTTATTTGCATTTAAAGTAAATGCTAGAAAGGAGAAATTATATGCAAAGAACTTATATTATGTTAAAACCAGATGCTATAAAACGCGGTCTTATGGGAAGAATAATACAAAGGATTGAAGACAAAGGATTTAATATTGTAAATGCCAAAATGTTTACTTTGACTGAAGCTCAGTTGGAAGAACATTATGCTCATTTGAAGGACAAGCCTTTTTTCAAAGATATTGTAAATTATATGACTAGTGGTCCAGTTTTAGGTATGATAGTAGAAGGTGAAGATGTCATTCAAGGAATGAGAAAAATAATGGGAGCAACAAAATGGCTTGAAGCTGAAGCAGGGACTATTAGAGGAGATTTCGCTTGCAATACTACTCAAAACTTGATTCACGGTTCAGATTCAGAAGAAACTGCTATGGCTGAAATAAAAAGATTTTTTGGGGAGTAATATATTTCAGGGACAAATACTTTAGATTGTCCTTATTTTTAAATTTTGTTCCATTTTTTTACGAAAAAATAGTGCTAGGAGGATAAAATGGATAAAAATTATGTAATTGATGGAAATTTTCGTAAAATATTATTGAAAATTATTGATAATCCTTTTGGGGTGTCTAATGTTGATGATTTAAACGATATAATTCCATTTGAAGTGCCAGATGGGGAAGAAATTTTCATTGAAGATGGTCGTTGTTTTGTAAGACATAATAATAGTTATGTCACTTATTTTTATACAGATGGCAAAACTTTAGATAATTACGAGTTAATTAAAAGAATAGTTATGAAATATGGAATACACCTTAATGGCGAAGATGAGCGTTCAAAGCAACATTTTGTAGAAGATGTAAAGAGTCTTTTAACTAGAACTAAATAATTGTTTAATATATACAAATTTTTTGTTTGATATTGAAATAATATAATTATGGTGTTATAATAAAAATAGTTATGGAGATGTAATATGAAAAATATTTTTAAGAAGAAATTACCGATTACTACTTCTGATCCATATTTTTATTGTGACATAAAAGATGTTCATTCGGGGCTAAAAGATTTAGAGGAAAATATTTCAAAAATTTATTCATTGCTTAAAGAAACTAATGATAAAATATTAGAAGAAGATTTTACGACTTATAAATGGGCTGACGAGATTACTTACTTGAACAATCAATGGGAAAATCTTATAGAAAATAGTAAGTATGCAGTGTATATGAGTGAAGACCAAAGAATAAAAGAAATAAAAAATTTATTAGAAAATACTAATGATTTTGTTGCGATGCGATATAAAGGTGGAATTTTCTTTGGGATCAATACTTGTATGAAATATATTTTTGAACAAGTACTTTCAGTTACTCCTGATATACAAAGAAGCGTAGATAATGGTGATTATTATGTTGATAATTACGCAGATTTAACGATTGAAGAAAAAAAACAATTAAAAAGTGATACTATAGATTTTAAGAAAAATTTAAAAAAATTAGATGAAATTAATAAACTTGCAGTTGATGCTTTTGATTTGAAAAGTTTTAAAATCTTATCTATGCCAATTAATAATTTTAATGAAACTACTTTAAAATTTCAAGATAAGTTTGAAGCCATAGATATGTTGTGGGGTGGTGCTTTAACAAAATATATGAGTACATCCCAATGTTCTGTACAAGAATATTTAGATAATTTGATTTCTGTTCAAAAATATTATCTAAAATCTATAAAGGATTTATCTAACTATGAAGTTACAGTGCCTCAAGTAAAAGGAATTGATCGGGTATTTGAGGAGCCATCTTTGGTTGAGCAATTATGTAGTAAGGAAAGACTTTAAGTACTTAAAGTCTTTTCTATTATATAAATATATATAAAAGCGTTTAAATAGTTTGACATTATTAGTTTTTATTAGTAAAATAATAATATGAA